>JAGSPQ010000743.1 GCA_018262385.1 Myxococcaceae bacterium
CCCCAAAGAGATCAAAACGCGCGAGTACCGGGTGGGTCTGGTTCCGGCAGGCGCAAAGGCGTTCATCGGTTCCAACCACACCGTCTTCGTCGAGAAGGGCGCGGGCGAAGGCGCCGGCATCTCCGACAGCGACTACGAGCGCGTCGGGGCGAAGATCATCAACAGCGCCGACGATCTGTGGAAGCGCGCGGAGATGATCATCAAGGTCAAGGAGCCGGTCGAGCCCGAGTACGAGCGGATGCAGGAGGGCCAGATCATCTACACCTACTTCCACCTCGCCGCCGTCCCCGAGCTGGCGAAGGTGCTGATCAAGAAGAAGGTCGCCGCGGTCGCCTACGAGACGATTCAGCCCGAAGACGGCTCGCTGCCACTGCTCAAGCCGATGAGCGAGGTCGCCGGGAAGATGGCCATCCAGGTCGGCGCGTCGTCGCTCGAGAAGGCCCACGGCGGAAAAGGAATCCTGCTCGGCGGGGTGCCCGGCGTGGCGCCTGCCCGGGTGGTGATCATCGGCGGCGGAGTGGTCGGCGCCTGCGCGGCGAAGGTCGCGGTCGGCATGGGCGCCCAGGTCACCATCCTCGACGTCAACGTCAACACCCTCACCTACCTCGACGACGTGTTCCTCGGCCGGGTCACCACCCTGTACTCGGACTCGGAGAACATCGCCCACGCGGTGCGCGAGGCCGACCTGGTGGTCGGCGGAGTGCTGATCCCCGGCGCCAAGGCTCCCAAGCTGGTCAGCCGCGAGCTGATCGCCGAGATGTCGAAGGGCTCGGTGGTGGTCGACGTCGCCGTCGATCAGGGCGGCTGCATCGAGACCTGCAAGCCCACCACCCACGATCACCCCACCTACGAAGTCAGCGGGGTGATCCACTACTGCGTCGCCAACATGCCGGGCGCCGTCCCGCGCACCTCGACCTTCGCCCTCACCAACGCCACCCGCGCCTACGGCCGGAAGATCGCCGATCTGGGCCTGGTCGAGGCGATCAAGCAGGACAAGGCGCTCGCCAGGGGCCTCAACACCTACGGCGGCTACGTTACCTACGCGGCCGTCGCCCGGGACCTCGGTTACGACTACCTGCCGATCGAAGACGCGATCGAGGGCAAGAAGCCTCGGAAGTGACAATTTGCCCCAGGCCCTGCGCGGCATGCTGACCATTGGGTCAGTTTGCGCGCTGGGCCCGGTTTTCTTTCTCCCCAAAAATCGGCCGCTTGCGCCCGATCGTCCCCCGGCACCCCGGGTGCACCGACGATTGGGAATCGAAAGTGCGGTTCGCTCGTTAGATCTGGTTTGGCGGAGGAAATGTGGGCAGCAGACAGACCAACGTAATGAAGGTGGAGTTCGAGCAGATGGCCGCCCCGTGGTTCGACGGGCTGTATGCCTCTGCCCTCCGGTTGACCCGCAACGAGCGGGATGCCGAAGATCTGGTCCAGGACGCGGTGATGCGCGCCTACCGGTTCTTTGACAAGTTCGAGCGGGGCACCAACTTCCGGGCCTGGCTCTTCAAGATCCTCACCAACACCTTCATCAACAAGTACCGCCGGTCGGTGAAGGAACGCACTCTCTCCGACGCCTCCGAGCGCGACTCGGTCAACGCCCAGTTCTTCAGCCAGGACGCCACCGACGCCGCCCAGAACCCCGAAGATCTGCTCCTCGACCGGGTGATGAGCGAAGACGTGCTGAAGGCGATCGACGCGCTGGCGATCGACTTCCGGATGGTGCTGATCCTGGCCGACCTCCAGGAGTTCTCCTACAAGGAGATCGCCGAGATCCTCGACGTGCCCGTCGGCACGGTGATGAGCCGGCTGTTCCGCGGCCGCAAGGCGCTCCAGAAGACGCTGCTCGATCGCCCCCGGGGGTCGGCTGAGTTGCCGATTTCCCTCGAAGAATTCAGGGAGCGGAAGAAGCTGGGGTAGAACCGGGTTCAGTTCCCCGACCCATGCACTGTCTCGAGCTCGACAGGTTGCTGTACCCCTATCTGGACGGGGAGCTGCTGCCGGACGAGAAACTCGAGCTGGAGCAGCACTTTGCCGGCTGCCCCGCCTGCTCCAGAGCGGTCGAGACCGAGCGCAACGCGCTGGCGATCGTCCGCGCCGCCGCCCGCGCCGCCAGCCCCCCCGCCCCCGCGGCGCTGAAGCTGAAACTGCTGGCCGGAATTCATGGCCAGCAGCAGCAGGCCCAGCGGCGCCGCCTGCTGCGCTGGTCCGCCGCCGCCGCCTCGGTGGCGATCTGCGCCATCGCGGCCAACCACCAGTGGCGCGCCTTCCAGCGCCGGCTGTTCCTCGACGACGTCACCTCCCGGTACGCCCGCCAGTTTCCGCTCGAGATCCAGCAGCGGGCCCCCCACGAGCTCGAGGCCTGGTTCGGCGGCAAGCTCAACCACCGGGTCAGCGTCCCCCACTTTCCCAACGCGATCGCCGCCGGCGCCCGGCTGCTCAACGTGCGCGAGAACCAGGCGGCGTTCATCCGCTACGACACCCAGCGCCCCGGAGAGGCCGCGCCCCGGCCGCTGGGGCTGTTCGTCTACCAGGCGGCCGAGGACGACGTCGGGCCGCTCAAGGAAGCCGACTTCGGGTCGGGTAATGGCTTCAACGTCGTCAGCTGGCGCGACGGCGACGTGGTGTACCGGCTGGTGAGTGATCTCGACGAGCAGGACGTGCGGCAGCTGCTGCCCGAGTCCCCGCCGGCCGATGTCAAACCTGCCGCTCTCCAGCGTTGACCGCCCTGAGGGGGGCCGATAGCTTTCCGGGCCGCCCCATGTCCAAGAACATCCTGATCGTCGAAAACGATGCTGCCTTGTCCCGCGCGATGAAGGACAAGCTCGTTGCGCGTGGTTTCGAGGTCGAAGAGACCAATGACGGCAAGGGGTGCGCCGAGCTGATCCGCCGCACCAAGCCCTCGCTGGTCGTCCTCGCTGTCGACCTCTCTGCCGGCCAGAACGGCTACATCATCTGCAAGAAGCTCAAGAGCGACGACGAGCTGAAGGCGGTGCCGGTGATCATCGTCGGCAACCCCGACGGGTTTGGACAGCACAAGAAGCTCAAGACCCACGCCGACGACTACCTCGGCAAGCCGTTCGATCCCCCGGCGATCATCGATCGCGCCGGGGCGCTGATCGGCCTGCCCGAGCTGCCGGCGCAGGAAGTGGTCGAAGACGAGAGCATGAACCTCGATGACCTGCTCGACGAAGACAAGCAGGACTCGCCGGCCGAAGACATCGCCCTCGACTCGCCCACCCACGAAGAGACGGTCGGCACCAACGACCCGGACTTCGAGATGGTCGACGCGATGTTCGACGACAAGACCGGCGCCCCCAAGGGCGAGCCCCCCGAGGAACTGAAGAGCGCCGACCGAGCCGCCCCCGGCCCCCCCCTGCCCTCTCCGCCCGCTCCGCGGCCCAGCACCAGCGACGCGACCGACATGCGGGCGCTCAAGAGCCGGGTGACCGAGCTGACCGGCACCCTCGATGAAGCGAAGGGCCGCAACGAGGAACTCGAGGAGAAGGTTCGCGAGCTCGAGTCGCAGCTGGAGACCAAGCAGACCGAGCTGGAGACCGCCAGGAGCGCCGGCGGCAAGTCGGACAACAAGGATCTGTTCGCCCTCAAAGACCAGGTGAACAAGAAGGACAAAGAGATCCTCCGGCTCAAGAACGAGCTCAACGAGAAGGAAAAAGAAGTCGTCGATCTGCACGAGAAAGAGACCGCGCTCGAGCAGCAGATGTCCGAGGCCTCGGGCGAGATGGCCCGCCGCGACGCGCAGATCAAGACCCTCACCACCAAGGGCGATCAGCTGGCCGCCGAGCGGAAGAAGGTCGACCAGCAGATGATGACCGCGAAGGAAGAGGGGCGCAGCGCGGGCGCGAAGCTGACCACCCTCCAGGCCGACTTCGACTCGCTGCAGGAACGCTCGGACGCGATGGAGACCGAGCTGGGGATGCTGCGCACCACCAGCGGCGACGCCGACTCGGCGCGCCAGGAAGCCGAGGCGCAGCTGTCGGAGCTCCGCGGCGAGCACGACGCGCTGAAGTCCCAGCACGAAGAGCGCGACCGCGAGGTCGAAGAGGTGCGCGGGCAGCTCGAGCAGGCCCAGATCGATCTCGACTCGGCCAAGACCCAGCTCGGATCCCAGGCCAGCGCGTTCGCCGAAGAGATGGGCGGGCTGCGCAAGAAGCTCAGCGATCTCGAGGACGCCGCCACCCGCAACGAGGGTCGCGTCAAGGCGCTCTTCGCCCGGATCAAGAGCGAGGAGTCGCTGCGCGAGCGGACCCGCGAGTCGCTGCAGCAGGCGCTGGCGGCGCTCGAGGAGCAGCCCGCCGAGAGCGTCGACGAGCTGATGAGCGAGGACGAGCTGGCCGAGGCCTGAGCCGGCGAACCTAGTGGGCGTCCTTCTTGGCGCCCTCTTTCTTCTCCACCATCTTCTTCGCCATCATCTGGATGACGTTGGGCACGTTCTTGTCGCGGGCCAGCGACTTCACGTCACTCTCTCGCAAGGTGCCCAGCAACCGCATCCCGATCGCCTGCGGCACCTTGGGGTTCTTCACCAGCGCGAGCTTCACCTGGTACTTCTTCGTCCACTCGCGGTCGTTGTAGATCACCCGCAGCACGTCGTCCTGGCAGGTCTTGTTCCCCGCCTGCATCAGCACCTCGCCGTCGGTGAGCCCGGGGCTGCGAATCACCGCCACCGAGACCAGCTTGTTCGAGTCGCGGATCAAGATCGCCCGCGCTTCCTTGTTGCCCTTGGTGGCGAGCTTGATCTTCTCGGCGATGTTCATCTTCATGATCCGCTGCGAGAAGTTCAGCCGCTTGCCCTCTTCCATCGGCGGCGCGCCCTCGTCGCCGACCTCGGAGAACTCCTGCAGGATCGCCTCGGCGGTGGTGCCGACGTCGGGCGGCTTGTCGTTGGCGTTCGCGCCGAAGAGGCGGATCCGCGCCGCCTGCATCTGCGGCACGTCGGTCATCGTCAGCCCCGAGCGGACGGCGAAGTCGCAGACGCCGTCGATCAGCGCGCCGGTGGCGTTCGGGTTCTGCGCCAGCTGCCTCAGGATCTCTTCGTGGCGCAGGATGCGCAGCTGGTTGTTGCCGATGATCTCGGCCAGCCGCACCCCGCACTGCGACGCCACCACCGCCACCGCGTCGTCGGGGGTGCTGGCGTTGAGCACCAGCATCTCGGCGTACTGGTCCTTCTGCCACATCAGCCCCAGCAGCCAGCCGAGCACCGGCGGCTTGACCGCCTCGTCGCGCAGCGCGGTCGCCAGGATCCGATCGGGCAGCCCGCCGGCGGTCTTGACCGAGGTCTCGCGAATGTTCGCTTCGGCGTCGAAGGTGAGCATGAACAGCGCGCCCACCATGTCCGCGGGGGACAGGGGCACCAGCGACTTGGCCGCCATCATCCGCAGCCCGGCCGGCGCCTTCGGGTCGACGTGCTTCCTC
>JAGSPQ010000744.1 GCA_018262385.1 Myxococcaceae bacterium
GTCGGTGAACACCAGCGCGAGGCGCTTCTCGAACCGGCGGATCAGCGCCTTCGACAGTTGGTCCTGCAGCCGGATGATCTCGGTCATCGACAGCGTTTCAGGAAGATCGTCGGACGCCTGCGCCACGGTGCCCGAAGTTATACCCGAAGGTCGTTCGCGGCGGACTGCTGTCGACAGACCCGATTGCCCCCGACTGGTCTTCGATGAAGTCGAAATCTGACGCGTATTCCGCCAAGGGCAGCTCCTGGAAAGCGCGCGGATCGAACACACGCGTTTGCCCTCACCGAGGGTGGTGTAAGGGGGGACGATGACGGGGCGCTTCGAAGAAGCCCTCGCCCAGAACCCCGCGCCGAAGCGGCTGGGCGACATTCAGCTTCGCTATGAGCCGTCGCTGCTGATCGGCGAGGCGGACCGCGCGCCGCGGGGAGCGCTGTTCACTGCCGTGCTGCTCGTCGGCGCTGCCCTGGGGCTCTCGACCCTGGGGGCGCTGGTCACCCATGCGTCGGTCGAGACGATCGCCGGCTGCGCGCTGCTGACCGGCGGGGCGTTCATCGCGGCGGTGCAGCTCGACCAGCGCGCCCGCCGGCAGCGCCGCTTCGTCCTCAACTTCGGCACCACCAGCCTGCGGCTCGACTTCTCGAGTCCCTTCGCCAACCACCCCCGCACCCTGGTGGTCCACTTCGACGGCGTGCGCGACTGCGCGCTGTGCACCCAGGGCGACGGGCAGCTGGCGATCACCGTCGACTTCGTCACCTCGGACCACAGTCCGCAGGTGCTGCGCGAGGTGCTGGTCGCCCACATCCCGCTCGCGCAGGAGGCCGCCGCGGTGCGCCTCCACCGGGTGCTGAAGGGAGCGTTCGGCCTCGGCGAGCCCGCGCCCCCCGAGCCGCCGCCCTCGAAGAGCGTCGAGCCGGACAGCTTCGAGCCGGACAGCTTCGAGCCGACGGGCGAAGAGCCGCGCTAGGAAATGCGAAGGGCCCGGTCCGAAGAAGACCGAGCCCAGGGCACTGTCGAAGATCCGGCGAAGCGGCTTAGGCGGCGTACGCCTGCGCCTGCGCGTACTGGGCGAGGCGGGTGGCGTTGTGCTGCACCATCGTCTGCAGGTCGGCCTGCTTCGCCGCGTCCGCCTGCTGGGTCGACTTGAGCGCGTCCGACGCCATGTTCGCGATCTTGAGGATGTCGTTGGTGTTGCCGCCGAGCGCCTTCATCGCGCTGCTGGCGAAGTTCATCCCTGCCGGCCCGATCCAACCCGAGACCTTGCCCATCACGCCCGAGAGGGTCTTGTTGAGCGCGCCACCGATGCCGGTGCCGCCGAGGAAGCTGGTCGCCGCGCCGAGCAGGTTGCCCGACTTCAGCGCCTGCACCCCGTTGTAGATCTTGGAGGCGATGCCGATGAACGGCCCGACCACCGGGATGAAGGAGGCCGCAAAGCTGAGCACCGGGCTTTTGAGGACGGTGGTGACGCCCTTGACGATTGCACCACCGATCTTCTTGAGGACACCACCCATGAGAGCACTCCGGTCAGCGAAAGAGGTTTGGTTCGGGGACGACTTGAACTGTTTATCGAGCGGTGAGAGGGAAAGTTGCGCCGGTCAGGCGTTCCCGCCGCCCTTGCCCCGCAGCTGCTTCTTCAGTTCTTCCTTGAGCTTGGCGTCTTCGGCGTTCCGTTCGCTGGCCGGGGAGTCGGGGGTCTCCATCTGAACCGGCTTGGCCCTGGCGGCCTGGAAGTCGGTCTTGTCGGCCACGGTGGCCAGCTCGAGCTCCGTGTTGAATTGCTGAATGATTTCAGCCTCTTTGGGGAGAGTGATCCCGAAGCGCTCCTTGGCGACCTCGTCGGTGACCACCACCAGCTCGGGCTTGGCGTCGGGGTTCATCGCGAAGAAGAGCACTCCCTCGACGTACTCTTCGAGGTCGACCCCGAGCTTCTGGGCAATCAGCGCGGTGTTGGGGTCGGCGAGGATCTTCTTTTTGATCTCGAGGGGGTTCTTGGGGCCCTTATCGTCGCTCATTCCGCGAAGGGTACTGTGCGGCAGGAGACCAAGTCCATGAAGGAGCCTTCTGGCGACGAGCCGGCGATGAAGGTGGAGCGCTTCCAGTCCGAGCTCCACTACCCGACCTTCTGCAAGTGGACCCGCTGGTACGAGCTGTCGCCGTTGGCGCTGCAGTTCCTGCCCCAGTCGGGATTCGTGGTGGAAGGGGTGGCGATGGGGTTCATGTACCGCACCGACTCGAAGCTGGCCCTGATCGAGAACCTCTCGGCCAACCCGATGGTGCCGCGCGAGACGGCGACCCGCGGCCTCGACGCGGTGGTGACCGCGATCGCCGAGGAAGGGCGCGCGCTCGGGTTCGAGGTGCTGATCGGCTACACCAACGTCAACGCGGTGATTCAGCGCGCCCTGCGGCACGGGTTCACCACCGACGACGAGAAGTTCCAGGTGGTGACGAAGGTGCTCTAGCTCTTCGGGGCGGTGAGCGCGGCCCACGCCTGGGCGCGGGTCTTGTAGAGCGAGCCGACCTGCGCCGTCCCGCTCTCCCGCAAGATCCGATTCACCTGCAGCTCGGCCACCGCGCTGTCCTTCACCACCCGGGCGGTGCGGCGCATCCCCTTGCCGCGGGCCCAGGCGTTGAGCACCGCGATCACCGGCGGCAGCTCGGGAGGCATCAGGCTGAGCGCGCTCTGATCGACCAGGCAGTCCCACTCGCCGCGCCACGCCTCGATCGCCGCGCGCACCGCCGTCTCGTACCGCGCGTAGCTCTCCGCGGTCGGTCGGCTGGGGTAGCGGACCTCGAGGATCCGTTCCCGGCCGTGGACCACGATCTCGAACTCGGCGGAGTCGGCAGGCTTGCTCATCGCGCTTCCTTCACGTCTCCGCGTCCGCCTTCGGCGTGGGCGCCTGGTACAGCTGAGCACCGGCGGCGAGGAACTCCTTCGACTTCTCCGCCATCCCTTCCGCGGCCGCGGCCCGGATCTCCTCGGTGATCTTCATCGAGCAGAAGTGAGGGCCGCACATCGAGCAGAAATGGGCCGTCTTGGCGCCCTCGGCCGGCAGGGTCTCGTCGTGGAACGCGCGCGCCCGCTCGGGGTCGAGCGCGAGGTTGAACTGATCCTCCCAGCGGAACTCGAACCGCGCCTTGCTCATCGCGTTGTCCCGCTGCTGCGCGCCCGGGTGCCCCTTGGCGAGGTCGGCGGCGTGGGCGGCGATCTTGTAGGTGATCACCCCTTCCTTCACGTCGTCCCGGTTGGGCAGGCCAAGGTGCTCTTTGGGCGTCACGTAGCAGAGCATCGCGGTGCCGAACCAACCGATCATCGCTGCGCCGATGCCGCTGGTGAAGTGGTCGTAGCCC
>JAGSPQ010000076.1 GCA_018262385.1 Myxococcaceae bacterium
ATCGGCTTCACCGCCCTCGGCGACCGGATCGCCGGTGAGCGGGCCCGCATGCTGGGCGACGAGGCGCCGGATCGGGTCGCCCCCGCCACCAAGCGCTACATCGGCAAGCGCTGGAGCCCCGAGCTGGCGAACGCCGCCAAGGCGGTGGTGCCCTACCCGCTGATCGCCGGCCCCAGCGGAGAGGTGCGGATCAAGGTCGCCGGCCGGACCCTGCCGCTGACCCAGGTCGCCGCGATGCTGCTGGGCGAGCTGAAGCTCGACGCCGAGGCCCACTTCGGGGTCCCGGTGCACAAGGCGGTGATCACCGTCCCCGCCAACTTCGACGACGGCCAGCGCTTCGCCACCCGCGAGGCCGCCCGCATCGCCGGGCTCGACGTGATGCGGATCATCAACGAGCCCACCGCGGCGGCCGTCGCCTACGGCTTCACCGGCGCCTTCAAGGGGCGGGCGCTGGTGTTCGACCTCGGTGGCGGCACCTTCGACGTCAGCATCCTCGAGGTGGAAAACGGCGTCTTCGAGGTGAAGGCCTCCGGCGGAGATCCCCAGCTGGGCGGCGACGACTTCGACAACCGGATCGTCGAGTGGCTGCTGGCGCAGCTGCCGGAAGGGATCCGCGACGCCGCCGCGAAGGACCGGATCTCGCTCCAGCGGCTGCGGTACACCGCCGAGCGCGCCAAGCGGACGTTGACCGAGAAGGCCGAGGCGTTCATCTCGGTGGCCGACCTCGGCGACCACTCGAGCGAGACGGCCAACCGCTACGCCCAGCTCGACACCGCGCTCACCCGCGACTTCTTCGAGGCGCTCGCCGACCCGCTCACCCGCCGCTGCATCGAGGTGTGCCGCACGGTGATGGAAGAGGCCCACGTCAACCCGAAGAACATCGACGCGGTGATGCTGGTCGGAGGGATGACCCGGGTCCCGCTGGTCCGCAAGCTGGTGCTCGCCCTGTTCGGCAAGGACCCGGTCGCCGGCTTCAACCCCGACGAGGTGGTCGCGCTCGGAGCCGCGGTGCACGCCGCCGAGCTGTCACGCCAGCAGGGCGCGGCGCTGCTGATCGACGTCGCCACCCACACCCTGTCGATCGGCACCCTCGGCGGCGGAGTGCGCAAGCTGCTGGCGAAGAACACCCCGGTGCCGGCGGTGGCGAAGGAGATCTTCCTCCCCGCCCGCAGCGGGCAGACCGACGCGCGGATCGCCGTCTTCCAGGGCGACAGCGACTACGCCAACGAGTCCACCAGGCTGGGCGAGGTGGTGTTGACCGACCTCCACGTCGAGCGCCGCGGCGACGTGCCGATCGAGGTCACCTTCGAGCTGTCGGCCGAAGGGACGCTCTCGGTTCGCGCCGTCGACACCACCACCGGCATGGGAGAGGCGCTGCGGATCGACGCCCGCACCACCCTCGCTCCGGCCGAGGTCGATCGCCTCCAGGCCGAGCAGGAGAAGTACGCCAGCGAGCAGGGCGAGCGGGACAAGCAGCTCGCGCTCACCGCGTTTCCCCGCATCCTCGACAAGGCCGAGAAGCTCGCCCGCCTGCTCGAGCGCAGCGCCCAGGAGAATCCGGGGCCGGAAGCCGAGGCGGTGGTCGGCGAGGTGCGGGCGCTGCTGGCGAAGGGCCAGGCGGCGCTGAAGGGCGCCGACACTCCGGCGATGGCCGACGTCACCCGAACGCTCGAGCGGCTGTTCTCGGTCGTCTAACCCCTGGAAACACGAAAGGACGCATCGAGTCGCCGATGCGTCCTTCCGGTGGTGCGCGACGCGGTGAATCAGCTCAACCGCGGATGAGAACGGGTCCGGTCTGCAGGTACGGCGAGTACTGCTGGGCGAGCTGGGCCAACCGCTGCGCCGTCTCGGTGGCGTTCTTGCCCTTGTACTCGTAGAGCGGCTGGTCGGCCATGTCCTGCCGGGTCGCTTCCAGCTCGACGCCGACGCCGAAGCCCATCAGCGACACGCCGGGGGCGAGCGAGAGGCCGAGGGTCTTGTACGGAGTGACCTTCGCCTCGACCTCCACCTTGTCGCCCAGCGCGGTGAGCGCGCCGGTGACGTCGCCCTTGAGGATCTTCTCGAGGTAGCCGCTGTTGCGCAGCTCCTCGGCCTTCCCCTTGAAGGTGATCTCGGTCTTCGCGCCGCCACCCGAGCCGAGCACCCCGCCCTGGGCATCGAGCTCGAGGGTGATCTTGTCCTCCTCCGACTTCACCACCTTCGAGGCGACGTCCTTGATGTAGCCGCCCGGATCCTTCAGCAGCGCGGCGGTGTCGACGTTGCCGGGCAGGGTGTACTTCTGCTCGATGATCGCCTTGGCCTCGATCTTCCCGCTCGCGCCCGGAGCGCCGCCGGTGTTCGCGTCGCTGCCTTCCTTGCCGTTGGTCAGCCGCAGCCCCGCGCTGCCCGCCAGCTCGGCCGACAGGGTCTGCTTGATCGTCACCGACGGAGGGTTGGTGAACTCGATCCGCGCCGCGACTTCGCCCTTCGCCTTCAGGCCGGCGTTGATCCCCGCCACGTCCTTGATTCCCAGCGTGCCCGCCAGCTCGCCGGCGACGTTGCCGCGCAGCTCGACCGCGCTGACGTTCTTGGCGAGGAACTTCAGCTCATCGGCGCTCGGCTGGATCGCCCTGCTCGCGATCTGCCCCGGAATCGCCAGCGGGCCGGTCTGGCTCGCCGCGGCGGAAGCGGCCGCCTGCTTGAGCAGGATCTCGGTCGCCTTCTTCGCGTCCTCGGCGGTGGCGAACTTCATCTCCACCTTGCCGCCCAGGCCGAGGGTGGCCGAGGCCTCGGCGTTCACCTTCGCGCCGAGCTTCCCGCCCACCTCGCCGTAGATCCCGCCGCCCAGCTCTCCGTCGACCGAGACGACGTAGCCGCCGTCCTTCTTCTCCACCTCGATGCTGCCCTTGCCGTAGATCTTGATCCCTTCGACGCTGCCCGAGGCGCCGACGCCCAGCTTGTACTTGTCGCCCTCGCCCAGCTTGTCGATGTTGCTCTTGTAGTCGACCGCATCGGCGACGCCCTGCACGTACTCCGCGCCGGCCTTGGCGATCCCCTTCGCGCCCGCCTCGAGCAGCCCGACGCCGGTCTTCACCGCTTCGACCCCGTCGTTGAGCTTGTCGGCCGCGAACTTCTTCGCCTGGTCGACGAAGCCGAGCGCCGCCTGCCCCATGTTGATCGCGCGATCGGCGATCTCTCCGCTGAGCGCGACCGCGTTCTCCGGCGCGTCGGCGATCCCGGTGCCGAGCGCCTTGGCGCCCTGACCGAGGGTCTGGATGTCTTTGGCGAACGGGACGAAGCCGTCGAGCAGCTTGCCTGCCTTCTCGAGCGTGCTGCCGTGGGCCTTCAGCTCACCGCCCAGCTTGTCGGCCGCGGCGTTGATCCCCTTGTAGAAGTTGTTGGTGACCGCTTTGAGCGCCTCGGGCGCCTTGTTCGGAATCACCGACGCCAGCTGCACCAGCGGCTTGGTCGCCGCGGTGAACGTGTCCTGCACCGCGTGCGTCGCCTTCTGGGCGAGCGCGACCGGGTTGGGGATCGAGATCTTGGGGAGCTCGATCTTCGGGACGTAGCTCTTCGCCTTGTTAACGAAATCGCCGATCAAGCCCATGGGGGTGCCCTTTTGGTGCGGAGGAGGAGATGCGCGACAGCGCTCAGCCATTCTCTCCGCAAGCGGGCCCCGGTTGTGTGGATCATTCGATCGACCGATGGGTCCAGGTAGGCGGGTGTGTGCCGGGAGCCCGTCGTTGCTCTTGAGGCAGGCGATCGGCGTAACGCGGCGCTGCACTGTCGCCAGCTGGGCCGCTTCGACCGCGCTTCAGCGGCTCAAGCGGCTTTCCGGGCCAGCGGCGCGGTGTGGAGCAGCGTCACCGGCGGGCGATCCAGCCGGCAGACCGAGATCGCCTCGAGGGTGAACCGGCCGGGGACGCGCCGGGCGAGCAGCTCGCGCTCCTGGGCCTGGTTGGCAGGCAAGCGGCTGCAGATCGTGCAGTGCGGCTGGAAGAGATGCGGGCTCTGAAGGAACTTGATCCCCGACTTCGCCACCCGCTGGTGGAGCTGGCGCAGCGGCGCCTCGTTCTCGAAGGTGAGCACGAAGATGTCGGTGCCGGGGAAGCGGATCACCGGCCCGAAGGAGTTCTCGATCGGCGCGGTGTCGGCGGCGATCCGATCGATCACCCGGTACGCCTCGGCCAGGTCCTGCGCCGGGTCGAGCACCCCGACTCCGTTCGAGCCGGCGATGGTGATCTCCACCGGCAGCGAGGCGAAGAAGTTGTCTTTCTGTGCGCGGCGCAGCTCCATCACCCGGTCACAGAGTGGGGTGGGGATGTTGAGCACGAAGTAGATGTTCATTCTAAAGCGGGGGCTTCATCCCTTCAGGGCGCGCGAGGCATCGAGGCGGTGCTCGTTCCGCCGTACCCTTGCACAACCGCGGCAGATCAGCAGGCCCCTCAGTCGCCCACGAGGTCGCACCCCGACTCGAAGCCGGTGGCGTCGAACTCGCGGGTCATGCTGCCGACCAGCTCACCCTGCGCGGGGGTGGACCAGCGGGCGACCAGCTTCAGCTCGTGGCGGCCGCTGCGCTTGGGCGAGCAGTACTCCAGCAGGTAGTAGCGGTTGGCCAGCCCGGCCACCTTCTGGGCGATGCTCGAGAACGACAGCGCCAGCTCGGCCGGGGCGTTCGCCGGGTAGAAGCCGTCTTTGCCGTAGCTCTCGAGCACGGTGGCGTCGACCTCGGTGCCCAGGCCGACGGTGAAGACGTGCACCGTGCTGGCGCGCGCGCGGGCGAGGACGGTGGCGTTGCTGACCCGGGCCGCCTGGTCGGTGCCGTCGGTGAAGACCACCAGCGACGAGTCCTTGAAGGCGATGTCCTTCACCGCCGCGCTCTCTGCTTCGAGCAGCTCGATTCCCCGCACCAGCGCGCCGTTGAGGTTGGTGCTGTCGTCGACGCAGCGGTAGGCGGCGCAGGTCTTCGCCTCGGGGTGGCCCGCGCACTGGGCGCTGGTGTCGCACTGCCGCTCCTCCAGCGACTTCAGGCCCGCCGCCAGCGCCGCCTTGTCGCCGGTGAAGCCGACCACCTTCTGCGGCGCGGCCCGCCCATCGAAGGTGTAGATCGCCACCCGCTGCCCATCGCCCGCGCGGGCGAGCACGGTCTCGACGTACTTCGTCGCCGCCTCGCGCACCACCGGCCAGCTGTTGGAGCGCAGGATGCTGCCGGAGAAGTCGATCAGCACCAGCGAGTCCATCTGGTACCGCTGTCCCTTCGGCTGAACGGTGCGGCGGCTCTCGTAGGGGCTGACCGGGTTGCCGTCCTCGAGGATCTGGAAGTCGTCGCCGGTCAACCCGCCCACCGGCTGCCCGGCGCAGGTGTCGAGGCTGAAGAAGGCGGACACCTTGCCGGGCGCAGTGGTGGTCACCGCCTCGCCGCCCGGTTGAGAGAATTGAAGGCAGTTGGGCAGGTCGGCCACCTGGGGGCCACAGCCAGCGACGAGGAGCAACAGGCCTGCTGCACGGGTGTAGGTCATTGTGTGGCAAAGGTATTCCTCCTCGGAGCGGGGGCAATTTTCTGGCCACCCGGCGGGTGCCGGCGGAATTGTTGACCAGCGATTCAAATACAGATGTCAACCGGACCCCGACGGGTTAGTACTCGCGGCCAGAGAGGGACCCACCTGGCCAGAACAGCAGATCCGCACGCCAAGAGCGCGTTGGTTGCCGCCGCGCGAACCCAGTTCGTTCGCTCGGGGATCAAGGGTGCGCGCATCGAGGACATCACCCACGCCAGCCGCCTGTCGAAGGGCTCCTTCTACCTGCACTTCGAGTCGAAGGAGGCGCTGTTCGGCGAGCTGGTCGAGCGGTTCGAGCAGCAGATGGAGCGGATCGTCGTCGAGCGCGAGCGGGCGGTGCACGACTACCTGGCCAGGCATCCGCTGACCGGGCGCGGCAGCGTCGAGCGCGCCGCGAAACATCAGGGGCTGATGGCGCTCGAGATGAAGTACGACCGCGCGGTGCTGGAGTTGATCTGGACCGAGCGCGACGTCTTCACCGTGCTCAGCCGCGGCGCCCAGGGCACGGCCTACGAGAGCTTCATGTGGCAGATGGCCGAGAGCGAGGTGAAGCGGGTGGTCGAGGAGCTCGAGTCGATGAAGTCGTTCGGCGCCTGCCGCCCCGACGTGCCCTCGCAGGTCTTCGCGTCGCTGGTAGTCGGCACCTTCCTGCTGATCGCTCAGCAGATGAGCCGGCTGGAGAAGAAGCCGGACCTGGATGTCTGGGTTCAGGCCATCCGGCGGCTGATCAACGAAGGGGTCGCTCCGCGCGAGGCGGCAGCGCCGAGGAGACGCCGCCCGGCCAGGCGCAACCCAGTCCGTGCATCCGAGAGGAGGTTGTCGTGAGGAAGTCCCTGTTGGTGGCGTTCGCCCTGCTGAGCGTCACGGGTGTTGCCGGAGAGACGTCGCTCAAGCCGCAAGGAGCGCCGCTGAAGGTGACCCGGGCGCGGGCGGTGACGTCGACCGCCAAGGACGAGATCACCGGCTCGCTGTTCGCCTCCAAGCTCGGAGCGCTGGGCTTCGAGCTGGGCGGTCGGCTGATGAAGACCCGGGTGCAGAAGGGGGATCTGGTGAAGGAGGGGATGCTGCTGGGCCAGCTGGATCCGGAGATCGTCGACGCCCAGGTGGCGGGCGCCGAGGCGGCGGTGGCGGCGGCGGAAGCGGGCGCCGAGATGGCCAGCGACGTCGCGGCCAGAAACGAGAAGCTGAAGGCCGAAGGCAGCGTCAGCGACGTGCAGAGCAAGGGCGCCACCACCAACGCGAAGCAGGCCCAGGCGCAGCTGCTCGGCGCGAAGGCCCAGCTGGCCCAGGCGCGGGCGGCGCGCCGGCGGCACGACCTGAAGGCTCCGTTTCACGGCACGGTGATCGACGCGCCGGATCAGATCGGCGGGATGGTGGGCCCGGGGATGCCGGTCTACATCATCCAGCAGCTCGACCCGTTGATCCTCAAGACCACCATCACCGAGGACGCGCGCGCGGTGGTGAAGCCGGGGGTGAAGGTGAAGGTCTCCTCGGTCGGCGGCAAGGCCACGACCGCCGACGCGGTGGTGAAGGTGGTGCTCGCCTCGGCCGATCCACAGACCCGGCGGATCCCGGTGGAGATCTCGGTTCCCAACGGCGACGGCCGGTTCGTCGCCAACACCCTGGCCCGGGCGGTGATGCCGATGGGCGGCGCGCAGCAGGCGATCGCGATTCCGGCGACCGCGCTGGGGACCAACGGCGGCGAGCACGTCTGGGCGGTCGGCCCCGACGGGCAGATCAAGCGGATCCCGGTGAAGGTGCTCGAGCGGCTCGGCAAGGAGATCGTGCTCTTCGTCCCCGAGCCGGTCGAGCAGCTGATCGACTACCCGACCTCGGCGCTGGTCGAGGGCACCAAGGTCACCGCTTCTCGCTGAAGGATCCATGACTCTTTCCGACATCAGCATTCGGCGACCGGTGTTCACCACGATGATGTCGGTGGGCCTGATCGTCCTCGGGGCGATGGGCTTCACCAAGCTGGGCACCGACTTCTTCCCCGCCGCCAGCCTGCCGGTGGTGCTGATCACCACCGTCTACAAGGGCGCGGGCCCGGCCGAGATCGAGACCCAGGTCACCCAGCCGATCGAAGACGCAGTGGCGGGGATCAGCGGGGTGGATCAGATCCACTCCTACTCGCGCGAGAACGTCTCGGTGGTGGTGGCGATGTTCAAGATGACGGCCAGCCTCGATCGCTCGGTGCAGGACGTGCGCGACAAGGTCTCGCAGATCACCCGGTTCCTGCCTTCCGACGCCGACCCTCCGACGGTCGGGCGGGTCGACATCGGGGCCTCGCCGGTGATCACCTACGCGGTGACCGCCAACGTCGCGTCCAAAGATCTGCGGCGGATGATTCAGGATCGGCTCGAGCCGAGCCTGGCGCAGATCGAAGGGGTGGCCGAGGTGCGGGTGCTCGGCGGCGACCAGCGCGAGATCCGCGTCGACATCGATCTCGACAAGGCGAAGGCGGCGGGGGTGGCGCCCGGGCAGATCGCCCAGAAGATCGGAATGGAGAACCTGAACCTCCCTGCCGGGCGGCTCGAGCTGGGGCCCACCGAGCTGACGGTGCGGGCGATCGGCGAGTACGCCGACGTCGACGCGCTAAGGGCGCTGCCGATCGCCAGGAGCCAGTCGGGCTCGCAGGTGCGGCTCGACGAGATCGCCCAGGTGCAGGACGGGGTGGCCGACCAGCGCACCCTCGCGCGGCTCAACGGCACCGAGGCGATCATCATCGACGTGGTGAAGCAGCCGGGCTCGAACACCATCGCCGTCGCCGAGGAAGTGAAGAAGACGATGACCCGGATGGAGCCGGTGCTCGGCAACGGCTTCCACGCCCGCCCGCTGGTCGACCAGTCGCTGCTGGTGAAGGAGAACGCCCACGAGGTCTACGTCGCGTTGATCTTCGGCGGCTTCATGGCGGTGCTGATCATCCTCATCTTCCTGCTCGACCTGCGCGGTACCTTCATCAGCTCGCTCGCCTTGCCCACCAGCGTGATCGGCACCTTCTTCGTGATGTACGTGCTCGACTACACCTTGAACCAGATGACCCTGCTGGCGCTGTCGCTGGCAATCGGGCTGCTGATCGACGACGCGGTGGTGGTGCGGGAGGCGATCACCCACCGGCTCGAGCTGGGCGAGTCTCCCCGCAGCGCCGCCTCGAACGGCACCAAAGACGTCTACCTGGCGGTGCTCGCCACCACCCTCTCGCTGGTGGCGGTGTTCGTCCCGGTGGCGTTCATGCCCGGCATCGTCGGGCAGTTCTTCAAGCAGTTCGGGATCACCATCTCGGCGGCGGTGCTGCTCTCGCTGTTCATCAGCTTCACCCTCGACCCGATGCTGTCGGCGCGGCTGGCGAAGTCGCGCAAGCCGGGCGAGGAGCGCCG
>JAGSPQ010000745.1 GCA_018262385.1 Myxococcaceae bacterium
AAGCTGCAGAGCGTCAACCTGCTCTCCGGTGGAGAGAAGGCGCTCACCGCGGTGTCGATGATCTTCGCGATCTTCCTGATCAAGCCGACTCCGTTCTGCCTGCTCGACGAAGTCGACGCCCCGCTCGATGAGGGCAACGTCGGCCGCTACAACGAGATGGTCAAAGAGATGAGCAAGCAGTCGCAGTTCATCCTGATCACCCACAACAAGCGGACGATGGAGGCGGTCGACACCCTCTACGGGGTGACGATGGAGGAGCCCGGCGTCTCGAAGCTGGTCTCGGTGAAGCTCAGCGAGGCGGCCGCGGCGAACACCGATCAGCAGGTCGCCTGATTCAGCGCGAGACCAGGCCCAGCGGCGACACGTAGAGGGTGACCTTCGGCGCGCTGCCCTGGTCGATGGTCAGCTTCAGCCCCTTCTTCGAGCTCGCCCAGTCGGCGAACCAGGCCTCGCCGCAGTCGCTCTGCGGCACCAGCGCCTTCTCCTTCTCGGTCAGGTGCTGCAGCGGCGTCACGGAGATCACCGCCGCGTCGCGCGTCGACGGAGCGATCAGGATCTCGCCCACCGGATGGGGCCCCTTCATCGCGACCCACGAGTCGTCCGCGGCGAACAGCACCTTGAACGCGGTGATCCGGTCTGACCAGACCTCGCCCTTGTTGTCAGTCAGCTGCACTTTGTACTCCTCGACCGACAGCTGCAGCGCGCGCCGGGTGTTGCCCTTGGCGACGAACGTGATCGGCTCGACCGGTTTGCACATCAGCAGCAGCAGCGCGAGGAGGGCGGTCATCGGCAGCATTGTGGCGGGTTGGCTCGCCGGATCAAGGCACCTGGCGGGTGGCGTCCTGGGCCCAGGGGAAGAGGGTGCGCAGCGCCTCGTAGTCCACCCCGACCAGCGGCAGCTCGACCACCGCTCCCGCGGTGCGCAGCCGCAGCTTCTGCCCGCTGCGGGCGCCGGGGTCGGCGGTGATCTCTGGCGCGGCGGCGTGAAGCCCTCCGGCCTTTGGCGCGGCGGCGGCCAGCACCTCCCCCAGCGCCTCGGCCGGCAGCCGGGTCAGCTGCTCGAGCAGAAACGTCTCCGAGATCGGCAGCGCCAGGCCCGTCGCCACCAACCGCTGGAGGAAGACCGGGCCGCTGCCCCTCGGCAGGAAGGCCAGCCCCCCGGGGTGGAGCAGCGCCACCCCGTCGGCGCTCTGGCCAGCGCGTGAGAGCGCGCCGGGCAGGATCACCCCCGTCCCGGCAGGCGGCCGGTTGATCCCCTTCAGCGGGCCCTCGCGGTAGAGCAGCAGCAGCGCCGCCAGCTGCACCGGCGAGGTGAGCACCGGCAGGCTCAGCGGGCGCGCGGCGTCGATCGAGATCCCGGCGCTGCGCCGCGCCAGCGCCACTCCGTCGGGCTTGAGCGTGCTCAGCGGCACCTCGAGCGGGACCCCGCGGTAGGGCATCCACACCAGCCGATCGGCGAGCAGCACGTAGCGGCCCAGCGGCAGCACCGCCAGGCCGAAGCAGACCATCGAAACCATCACCCCCGCCGCCGCCAGCCCGCCGTAGATCGACGCCGCGAGCAGGGTGGGGGCGAGGGTCAGCGCCCACAGCGGCATCGATCGGGCGGCGGTCCCCTCGAGCACCACCAGCTCGTCCGGGCCGGGCAGCCGGGCGGAACCGGCGACCTGGCGCAGCTGGGCCGCTGCCTCCGGCCACGACGCCTTGAGCACCCGGGTCTGCAGCTGCCTGCGCAGCGCGTCCAGCCGCGTCGAGACCTTCCGCGCCTGGGCGTCGGGCGGCCAGCCGTCGCGCTGCGCCACCCGGTGGGCGTGATCGAGCGCCGCGTCGAGCGCCGGCTCTTCGTCGAGGAACCGGTAGACCGCCTCCCGCTCTTCGATCGCCCGCCGCTGCCAGTTGCCCTTCAGCAGCGCGTCGAACGCCTCGTACCGGGCGATCGCCGCCTCGAGGATCTCCAGCCGGCCTTCGAGGCGAATCCGGATCTGGCTCGAGAGCTCCGACATTGCTGGCGATTCTGGCGCTTAGCAGGGCAGGGCAGATCCTTTTTCGCCGCCGTCCGTTTCAAGCGCTCGGACCCTTTCCCCCCTTCGCCAGGAGCCAAGTTCATGAAACGTCTCAGCCTGCTCAGTTGCTGTGTCGCCGCGCTGCTCGCCGTCCCCGCGGTCGCCGAAGACCGGATCGCCGCTCCCGCCGAGGGCCCGGAGCCGAAGATCCAGCTGGCGATCCTGATCGACACCAGCTCCAGCATGGACGGGCTGATCAACCAGACCCGCGAGCAGCTGTGGAAGATCGTCAACACCTTCGCCACCGCGAAGAAGAACGGCAAGCGGCCCCGCTTCGAGCTGGCGCTCTACGAGTACGGCAACGACAGCCTCTCGCGCGAGGGCAACTTCATCCGGATGGTGTCGCCGCTCACCACCGATCTCGACAAGGTCAGCGAGCAGCTCCACAAGCTGCGCACCAACGGCGGTGACGAGTACTGCGGCGCGGTGATCTCCAAGGCGGTCACCCAGCTCGAGTGGAGCAAGAGCAAGGGCGACCTGAAGCTGATCTACATCGCCGGCAACGAGCCGTTCAGCCAGGGGCCGGTGAACTACGTCACCGCGGTGAAGAACGCGATCGAGCACGGGATCGTGGTCAACACCATTCACGCCGGGGACCAGGGCTCGGGCATCAGCGGGAAGTGGAAGGACGCGGCGATGCTGGCCGACGGGAACTTCCTCACCATCGACCAGAACCGCGCGATCGCCCACGTCGCCGCCCCCCAGGACGCCGAGATCGCCCGGCTGGGCAACGAGCTGAACAAGACCTACGTCGCCTACGGCGACGACGCGCCCGCCGCGGTGGCGCGCCAGGAAGCGCAGGACAAGGCGGCGATGGGGATGTCGATGGGCAGCGGCACCGCCCGCGCGGTCACCAAGTCCTCGGCCAACTACAAGAACAGCAACTGGGACCTGGTCGACGCGAAGAAGGACGGCGCCGACGTGGCGAAGATGCCCGCCGCCGCGCTGCCTGCGCCGATGCGCGCGATGAAGCCCGCCGAGCGGGTCGAGTTCGTCGAGAAGAAGGCGAAGGAGCGCACCGAGATCCAGGAGAAGATCAGCCGCCTCAACACCGAGCGCGAGCAGTTCGTGAAGGCCGAAGAGAAGAAGAGCACCGGCAAGAAGGAAGCGACGCTCGACTCCGCGCTGCTCGAGTCGGCGAAGGCGCAGGGCGCGAAGGCCGACTTCGCGTTCTGAAGAAGCGAAGGGCGCTGCTGCCGTGGCCGGCGAGAGACGCTTCTCGCCGGCCTCTTCGCGTTCACCCCACCGGGCGCCCCTGATTCCGGGCCCCTGACCCACGGCA
>JAGSPQ010000746.1 GCA_018262385.1 Myxococcaceae bacterium
CGCCTTCGTCGTGGTGAGCGCCCGGCGGGCGGCGGTGGCGCGCGAACGGCTGCTGTATGCCGAAGGGCTCGCTCAGCTGCACGAGCGCACCGAGAAGATCCTCGAGAACATCCCGACCGGGGTGATCACGCTCTCCGCTGAACGGAAGGTCACGGCGGTCAACCGCGCGATTCGCGAGAAGGTGCTCTCGTCCTTCGCCGGCCGCCCCCTGGCCGAGGTGCTGCCCGACGCGCCGGCCGCGGTGATCGGCAGGCTGAGCGCGCTGCTCGACGAGGCCCTGCAGCGAGGCGAGGTGAGCAGCCTGCACGGAGTGCGGCTGGCGCTGTTCGGCGAAGAGGGTCAGTACAGCGTCCACGCGGTCCCGCTCGGAACGCAGTTCGCGGAAGCGCGGCTGCTGTTGGTGATCGAGGACGTGAGCGAGGTGAAGTCGCTCGAGTCGCAGCTGTTGCGGGCCGAGAAGCTGGCCACGATCGGAGTGCTGACCGCGGGGCTGGCGCACGAGGTCGGCACGCCGCTGGGGGTGGTGCGCGGTCGCGCCGAGTACATCCAGACCAAGCTCGGCCCCGGCCACCCGCAGCTGGAGGGGATGGGGGTGATCATCTCGCAGATTGATCGGGTCACCCGGATCATCCGCCAGCTGCTCGACTTCTCGCGGGTGAAGCCGGCCTCGGTGCGGCCGGTGCGGGTCGCCGAGGCGATCTCCTCGGTGGTCGAGTTGCTGAAGCTCGAGGCCTCGCGGCGGACGATCTCGGTGACCACCGACGTGTCTGCGCGGGTGCCGGCGATCTCCGCGGATCCCGATCAGCTGCAGCAGACGCTGATCAACCTCGCGCTCAACGCCTGTGATGCGAGCGCTCCGGGTGGCCGGGTCTCGCTGCGAGCCGAGAGCGTCGAAGCGGCGGATCACCCCGGGTGGGGGATGGTGCGGATCACGGTCGCCGATGACGGCTGCGGCATCTCGGCGGCCGATCGGCAGGCGGTGTTCGACCCGTTCTTCACCACCAAGAAGCGCGGGCAGGGGACAGGCCTGGGCTTGAGCGTGGCGGCCCAGATCGTCCGCAACCACGGCGGGCAGATCGAGCTCGAGTCCGAGGTGGGGAAGGGAACCCGGGTGATCGTCTGGTGGCCGGCCGCGGCCCGCAGCAGCGAGGAGAGAGTCAATGGCCAAGCAGAGTAGGGGCCGCATCCTGGTAGTGGACGACCAGCTCGAGATGGCGAAGGTCCTCGCCGACCAGCTGGGCGACACCGGCTACCAGGTCGAGATCGCCACTGGCGGGCAGGCGGCCCTGGCGGCCGTTCGCGCGCGCAGCTTCGAGCTGGTCATCTGCGACCTGAAGATGGAGCAGGTCGACGGCCTCGATGTGCTCCGGGGGGTGAAGGAGCTCGACGCCGACATTCCGGTGTTGATCATGACTGCCTTCGGCGCGATCGAGAGCGCCGTCGAGGCGGTCAAGCTGGGGGCGTACCAGTACCTCACCAAGCCGTTCCCACTCGCGGAAGTGACGGTCTTCGTCGAGCGCGCCCTCGCCGAGCGGCGGCTGCGCACGGAGAACGCGGTGTTGCGCCGGGTCGCCGGAGACCGGGCGGGGGCGGGGCAGATGGTGGGCAGGAGCGAGGCGATGGTTCGCCTCCAGCAGCTGATCGAGCGGGTCGCCGCCTCGAGCGCCCCGACCCTGATCCAGGGCGAGACCGGGTGCGGGAAGGAGCTGGTGGCGAGGGCGCTGCACGCCCAGAGCGAGCGGCGCGAGGCGTCGTTCGTGGCGGTCAACTGCACCACCCTTCCCGAGGCGCTGCTCGAGAGCGAGCTGTTCGGGCACGTGAAGGGCGCGTTCACCGGCGCTACCGGGGTCCGGCGCGGGCTGTTCGTCGAGGCGGATCGCGGCACGATCTTCCTCGACGAGATCGGGGACATGCCGCTGGGGCTGCAGGCCAAGCTGTTGCGGATCCTCGAGGACGGCGAGGTTCGAGCGGTCGGCTCGGACGTCGGGCGCAAGGTCGATGTTCGGCTCGTCGCCGCGACCCATCAGGATCTCGAGCAGCGGGTGAAGGACGGCGCCTTCCGCGCGGATCTGTTCTACCGCCTCAACGTGGTGCCGATCGCGGTGCCCCCGCTTCGCGCCCGCGCGGCCGACATCCCGTTGCTGGTCGAGCGCTTCCTCGCCAACGCGATTCAACGCAACAGCGGCGCCCGCGCGCGCCGGTTCCTCCCCGAGCTCGTCGCCGCGCTCGCCGGGTACCACTGGCCGGGGAACGTGCGCGAGCTCGAGAACGTCGTCGAGCGGCTGGTGATCGTCTCGACCACCGAGATGGTGGGCCTGGCCGACCTCGAGCTGAACGCGCCCGGCCTGAGCCGCAGCCCGACCCCGCTCGACCACGCGCGCGAGCGGATGGTGCCGCTGCGCCAACTGGAGGACGACTACATCGCCTGGGTGGTGGCGCAGTGCGGAGGGAACAAGACCCGCGCCGCGGCGCTGCTGGGCATCGACGTCTCGACCATTCATCGACGCGCCCAGGGGGGACGATGATTGCGGTGGCCATGGTGGCGGCGATTCTCGGTGCGGCTCGCCTGGCGCAGGCGGCGGCTGCCTGGAAGTAATCCCCGAGCCGGGTACGGCGCTTGCTGACCCGGCTGCGATGGCTGAGCAGCGAGGTCGAGTTCGGGCGGTCCTGGTCGGAAGCGTCGATGCCTCGCTGCGCGCGTTGCTGGAGGACGTCCTCGAGATCGAGTTCGTCAACGCGGAGCACCGCCCCGACCTGGTGTTCGCGATCGTCGGACTCCGGGATGCGTTCCGGGTCCTTGCCGCCGCACAGGAGGCTGCCCGCCAGCGGGCCCCGATCGTGGCGATCCTTCCGATCGCCGATGAACGGCTGTCCCGCCGGGCGCTGCTCGCCGGGGCGCGGTTCTGCTGGCCGCTCGACGGCTCGCTCCACAGCCTGCGGGCGGCGTTGGCGCGCGTGATCCCCACGCTGAACCAGTGACCGCGGGTCGCGATCTGCAACGCCGCCGTTGCATCGTGCGTCGGTGGGGGCCGCCTCCCTACGGGCGGCGGGGTGGCCCATTGGTTGCGTTTGGCCGCACCCTGATGGTCCTGCTCGAACGGTCTTCCCTCGCGGTCGCCGCGGCGCTCACCTTGTGCGCCAGTGGGTGCGTCAAAGAGATCACCTCCGACGAACGGCTGGATCGCGGGACCCGGGACCTCCCGATCGAGAAGGCGATCGGCGCAGCTGAGCTTCAGAAGGTCCACTGCGACGACACCGCCGAGGCGCTGGCGAAGGCCCGCAACGAAGACGGGCCCGAGACCGATCGCGTCAACCGGTACCTCGCGCTCTACCAGTC
>JAGSPQ010000747.1 GCA_018262385.1 Myxococcaceae bacterium
GGCACCTTCCAGGCGTTCATCGTGCTCGGGATGGCGGTGTTCCTCCCCAGGGAAGTGGTCAACTCGAGCGGGATCGCGTTCGCCAACCTGCTGTGGGTGGTGCAGATTGCCCAGCAGGTGATCGTCGGGCTGGTGCTGATGACGCTGTCGCAGCGCAGCTTCCGCGGGATTGCCGGGAAGCTGGAAGCCGAACAGGCCTCGAACGCCTGAAAGGAGCTGGCCCGTGAGCGTGGGAATCGACTTCGTGGCGCTGTGCGTGATCGGGGCGGCGATGGTGATCGGTCAGATCCGCCAGATCCCCCCGGCGATCCGGTACTACGTGATGGCGGCGGCGTTCGCGATCGTCGCCGTCTACCGCTTGAACCAGGGCTTTCGGGACAACTTCAACCTGGCGATCGTCGCCCTCTGCGCGATCTTCTGCGTGAACTACCTGGTGAAGGGCCTGCGGTACCGCAACCCCTCCTAGAAGAGGAACGCGTAGGTCAGCGCCGCGTCGAAGCTGACCGCCGGCCGCTGCCGGGCGAAGTCCCACCAGACGAAGCTGACGTTGTTGTAGACGCCGGCGGTTCCCCGCAGCGCCAGGCCCAGCTCGTGGCGGCGGCTGGTCCCGATCCGGATCGCGAACGGCACCTCGAGGCCCGCGCGCATCGACCAGAAGCCCCAGAACAGGATCAGCCCGGCGCCGACCGAGAAGCGGGGGCTCAGGTGGAAGCGGTAGCTGATCAGCGTCTCGCCGGCGACGGTGTCCGGCAGCCCGCCGCTGAGCTCGAACTGCACGCTCGCTTCCTGGTGCCCGAAGGTGCGGACGCTGACGAAGGCGATCAGCCCGCTCTGGACGAGGAGGAACGGGGTGTCCTGCTGGTGCATCAGCCCGATGTGCGCGCGCAGCCCCAGGCCCCAGTGGACGCGCTTGTGCTCGCCTTCCCACCGGTCGGGGTCCGGCACGACGGGCTCTTCAGGATCCGGCGCCTGGACGTTCGGCGGCAGCTCGGCCGGAGCGGCGAGCTCGGGCGGCGGAGCCAGCTCCGCAGGCGCCGGGACCTCCGCCGGCGAGACGACCGCCAGCGCCCACCACAGCAGCGCGAGCGACGCGCTCATGGGTCGAGCATCGCCACCGCGCCGAAGCACATCTCGTCGGCGGTGCCTTCTCCGTAGGACACGGTCTGGGCGCTGCTGTTCTCGTACCGGCAGCGCACCCGGATCTTGTCCCCGGCCTTCGCCACGATCATCTCCTCCAGCCGGTAGAGGCTCTGCCAGTGAAACGACCACTTCGGAATGTGGAGCAGCTTCTGCTCGGTGCCGTCGGCGCGCACCAGGTCCATCTCGAGCGAGCGCCCGAGCAGGTGCATGTGTCCCCACACCGCGTAGATCCGCCCCTCGGTGCCGACGTTCAGCGCCGGGATCGATCCCCTGGCCACCACGCTGCCGACGGCCTCGACGGTCTGCATCGACATCGGAGGCAGCGACAGCGTCAGGTCGCCGATCAACACCGAGTGGGGGATCTCGGTGGGGAAGGCCTGCGAGCGCCACAGGACGATGCTCGACTGATCGGTCTGGGCGGGGCCGGTGTAGTTGTAGTGTTGCTGGAGGACGAAGGCCCAGCCCACCGGCAGGAAGTAGCCGACCCCGGGATGGGGAGGAACCAGCGGCGCGTCATTGCCCGGTACCCACAGCCCGGCCGGAAACGCGATCTCGACCCCGACCCCGCCGAAGCAGCGGTAGCCGTCGCCGTCGTCCGCCGCGTCCATCGCCTTGATCCGCGCCACCTCGCTCGGCGGCACCAGGTAGACCGCCGAGTGGTGGACGATCGCCCGGTTGCCGGGCTCGACCGACACCGCTCCGACTGGAATGGCGGTGAGCAGGTTGGGCTGGACGAGGAAGCAGCGGTAGTCGTCGCCCTGCTGGATCGTCGACGCGTAGGGCCGGGTCATCGTCCAGCGATCGGTCGGATCCCCCAGCGGCTTGTTCGGCCTGGGCCTGGGCAGCTCGCGCTTGTCGCCGACCGGCGCGCCCTCGTCGATCCACGCCAGCAGGTACGCGCGCTCCGCCTCGGTCATCTGGCGGACGTCGGAGATCTTCGGGCAGCCCGAGGCCGCCGACTGCTCGGGCGGAAAGGGAGGCATCCGGTTCGCGGCGACCGCGCTGCGGATCATCGGCAGCCGGGGCTGCACGTCCTCGAGGGTCTCGAGCGGGAAGGGGCCGATGTCGTCCGCCCGGTGGCAGATCGCACAGCGGGCGGCGACCAGCGGCGCCACCGAGCCGTACCAGGTGCGGGGGCCGGTGAGCTCGACCGGGTCGGGCACGCTCACCGAGCTGGGGGCGCAGGCCGCCGTCCCTAGCAGGGCAACCCCGATCAGGGTGCGGCGAAGTCCGGCGTCCATCGAGCCTCCAGGCGTTGAGCCGACACAGACACCGGTCCACCCCCAAATGGGAAAAGTGACACGGTCGATTAGTGGGTCTGTTTACGCAAGCGACCTGATTCCGAGGGGTTGGCGCCCGACCGCGCCGGCGGCCGCTGCTGAGCAGCCGGAGGGTGCGCAGCCGGGGGAGGCGATCGCCTCGTCGGGGAAGTGGCGGCGACTGCCCGGCCGCCGCCGGATCCGGATCACCGCGCTTCGGCAGCGCCGCCTCGGGGGCGCCGAGGCGGAAGCGGAAGCCGATTACAGCTCGGTGCGCACGTAGTCGAACTCGAGCGGCTTGTTGTTGATCCCGCGGGCCGGAGCAGCCACCCAGTTCGCCATCTTCCCCGGCTCGGTGACCGCCTTCGCCTGCAGGCTCTTCACGAAGGTGCGATCGGCAGCCGAGGGCAGCAGGCTGTCTTTCTTCTTCTCCCACTGGGCGGCGGTCAGCGGCGAGCCGTCGAAGTCGAAGTGGCTGCCGGCGAAGATCCCCTGCTGGCGGTGGAAGCGGCGGCTGGGCAGGTTGAAGCGGAAGGGCATCCCGCGATCGATCAGCACCTTGTTCCAGCGATCGACGCCGCGCTGGCAGTCCTCGACGTAGCCGTCGCGCAGCACCTCGTTCATCGCCGAGCGCAGCGGCACTTCCTGCCTGTTGAACGCGCCGTTCTCCCAGACGTCCATCGGGTAGGCGCCTTCCAGCGCGACGTGGTCCTCGAACTTCTCTTCCTTCGCGCGGCCCTTCAGGCCCGAGGCGAAGAAGCTGGCCGCGTTGGTCGAGATCTCCGAGCCGAACAGATCGAGCGACAGCGAGTACCAGAGGTTCAAGTACTTCTGGATCGTGTCGAGGTCGACGCCGCCCTGCTTGCGCGCGTCTTCGTTCGGGTCGAGCTTCATCAACTCGCAGGTGCGCTGCACCACCCGCTGAATGCCCGACTCAC
>JAGSPQ010000748.1 GCA_018262385.1 Myxococcaceae bacterium
CCGCGTGGCACAGCGCCCCACCGGATCCGCCGACGGTGAAGTTCATCAACTCGAGGTCGGTGGGGGCCGGCTCATAGCGCCCCGCGACGAGCACCTCGACTCCCGGAGTGGGGCTGGTGATCCGGCCCGCTCCGCCGACCGCGAAGGTGCCGTCGCGCAGGGCCCAGGCGAGCACGAAGGTGGGCGCCAGCCGGGTGATTCTGGCCGGCGCCGCGTCCCCGAGCAGGTCGACGTCGCCGTCGACGCAGATCACCGGGAGGCACGACACGTCGCGGCGGAACCGGACGCTGCCGCCCACCACGTCCTCGATCGCGGCGACCCGGATCGTCTGGACCCGCTCGGCCTTGCCCGACCGCAGCCGCAGCGTCGCCACTCCAGGCTTCAGCGCCCGCACCGCGTACTCTTCACCCGTGCCGGTGAGCTCGACGATCCCGGGCTGATCGACGCTGACCCGGACCGCGCCGCTGATGAGGGCCCCCTCGCTCATCGGCTGGGCGGACCACGAGAACTTCGCGCCGGGGAGGATCGCGTTCGGCCCCGGGCACGCGTAGTCCCGGACGCAGTCGACCGCGATCCCATCGACCGCGACGAAGCTCATCCGGGTCGAGTCGACCAGCACCGTGCCGTCCGCCAGCCGCGCCTTGACGGTGAGGGTGAAGGTGCCCTTGCTCTGGCCGGTGACGCTCAGCTCGGCGCCGTTGGCGATCGCCGCGGTGCAGCCGCCCTGGTCACACTGGGCCTCGAGCAGCGCCTCCACCGGCGAGAGGACCCCGGCGAAGTGACAGTGGACCGAGGAGGAGCTGCCGCCGTAGCTGAACGGGGTGGGGTAGGTCGCGCAGTCGTAGTTCCCCTCTTCGGAGCGGGAGACGTAGACGCGCGTCGCCTCGCCGATCGCCGCCGTCTGCCCATACAGGGTCAGGTTGCCCTGCTCCCCGCTGTTCATGTTCCGGTACTCGCTGTACGGGTTGGAGCCGAAGCAGCCGGCAGCGAGGAGGGCGACTGCGGCGATCCACAGCGGGTGGGTGGTCATGCCGGCCTCTAGAGCAAGCGCCGAACCAGCCTGCCTACGCCAGGGGACGGCCCGGTCCGTGTGCAGCCCGATGCACAGCCGAGCAGCGCCCGGCCCTACTTGAACCGGCGCAGCGCGGTGTCGAACCCCTCGCGGTGCACCACCTCGTGGACCCGCAGCGTCTTCCCCTCGATGGTGAACAGCGCCCGGTAGTGGATCCCGATCCGGGCGGTGTAGAGCCCGGCCACCCCCTGCAGCTGCTTCACCTCGATCCAGTGCGCCGCGTCGCCGCTGCCCAGCTCGGCGATCTTCACCAGCACGTCTTCGGAGACCCGGGCCGGCAGCGCCTCGAGCGACTCGACCGCCCGCGGTTCCCACTGGGCGAGCATCAGCCCGCGCGGCCTCGTCGCGCTCTCGCCCGGCTCCTCGGCAACCGGCTCCACCTTCGGCGGCGGCACCCCCTTGCCCTGCTCCAGCCGCTCGGTCAGCTCGGCCACTTCCCGCCGCAGCCCCGCGCGCTCGGCGTTGCCCTCGCGGATCCGATCCTCGAGCTCGTCGATGCGCTGGGCGAACGCCTTGCGCGCTCCGGGAGCGGCGGCCGGAGCCGGCGCCTCCACGCTCGCCTTCGCCTTCTCTTTCTCGAGCGCCTGCTCGATCTGCCGCATCTTCCGCTTCGACTCTTCGAGGGTCGTCTCGAGCGCGCGGATCTTCGCCTTCTCTTTCGGGTCGATCTTCTTCGCCGGCTGCTTCTCCTCGGCGCTGCGCAGGTGCTTGCGCCCCTGGCGCGCTGCCACCGAGGGCAGGCCGAGCCGATCGCGCGCGTCGTCCATCGAGGTGAACAGGGTGTCCGCCTCTTCCGGCTTGAGCCGATCGTAGAGCGCGCTCGCCAGCCACAGCCCCAGCCCGGGAGCCCGCTGCAGCAGCACGTACGTCAGGTCGACCAGATCGAGCAGCTGGCCCGTCTTCGCCGCCTCGACGCAGACGTCCTCGCTCAGCTCGAGCCAGTCGGGCCACTGGGTGAGCAGCCCGGCGTGAATGTCGAGCACCGGGGTCAGCTGCTCGGGCTTCTCGACCTTCGCGTGCTGGCGCTGCGCGTCGGCCAGTCGGCGGTTCTGCAGCGCCTGCCAGATGAACTCGTCGCGGTAGCCGTCGGCCGGCGCCTTGCGCTCGGGGTGGAGGCACACCTGCTCGAGCGCCGCCTCGGCCTCGTGCCACCGCTGGCGGAACATCCACTCCCGAAACACCGCCAGCGCCAGCTTGAGCGGCACCTTCGCCAGCTCGATCCGCCGCAGGTCCGCGGCGGTGAGCGAGAGCACGTGCTTCGACTCCAGCCGCGGCAGCAGCTCGGTCAGCCGCTCGGCCCGGCTCTTCGCCGTCGCCTCCAGCCCGCCCTCGGCGCCGTGACACTTCTTGTATTTCTGGCCGCTGCCGCAGGGGCAGGGATCGTTGCGGCCCGGCCCGTCGCCGCCGTGCTTGACCGAGACCACCGGCAGGCTGAGCTCCTGCTCGGGGAGGATCGCCAGCGGCTTGGCGATGTCGCGCTTCACCGTCGCCCAGACGTCCCGCGCATCGGCGGCGTTGAGGTAGGTGCGCACGCTGTGTCGCACCGCGAACAGCTCGGGGACGTCGAGCTGGTACGCGCAGGCGACCAGCAGCTCGTACGACGCGTCGGTGATGCTGCGGTCGATGTGATCGGCGAGGGTGTCGATCAGCCATTTCGGCGGCGCTCCTTCCAGCTTGCTCACCTCGGCCGCCAGCACCAGCGCCGCCCGGTGCTCGTCGAGCTCGAGCGTCGGCAGCAGCGGCTCGACCGAGCCTGGCGCGCGCGCGAACAGCGGCAGCAGCACGTCGGGCACACTGACGTCCGCGGCGATCCGCGCCAGCTCGGCCAGGCCCAGCGGCTGCTGGGTCAACCCCGCCGCCAGCGCGATCGCCGCCGCCTGGTCGACGTCGCTGCGCTCGAGCGCGGTCTCGAAAGCGGCTTTCGGGTTCTCCAGCTTCTTGCTGAGCGCTTCGACGTTGCCGCGGGTGAGCATTCGGTTGGGGTTGGTACGAATTCCTGAGCCAAAGCGCAAAGGATCCGTGGCCACGCAGAACGTTCGCTGGTTCGGCGATTGCTCTGTGGAAGGCCCCATGAACACCAACAGCATCTTCGGCGTGAAAGCGAAGCAGTCCCCGGTGGACCACCGCAGCAAGCCCTCGGAAAACGGGCGCTGGCTGATCACGCTGGGGATCGCGCTGATCCTCGCCGCGATCCTGGTGGTCGTGCTGCGCTGACCCGCGACGACCGGGGAGCGCGAAGCCTCCAGGGCCGAGTTTTCGGCGCGG
>JAGSPQ010000749.1 GCA_018262385.1 Myxococcaceae bacterium
CTGGTGTCGAGGATCCTCACCGGCGCCATCCTGATGTTGCTGACCGTGATGGTCGCGGCGGGAGGAAGGGTCTCGTATCCGCTGCTGAAGATCTCGCTGTTGACCGCGGCCGAGGTGGGCCTGGTGAGCGTGATGCTCGGCCTGTTCCTCCGCTCGAACACCCACTTCGCGGGATTCCAGCTGCTGATCGCCTCGTTGATGATGCTCTGGCTCGCCGCCCAGCACCTGATCTGGGTGGCGGTGGGAGTCGGGCTGCTGTTCATCGCGGTCGACCTCACCAACGTGATCACCCGGCGCAGCCGCCTCAATGCCTTTCTGGCGCTGCGGGCTCCGCGGCTCCTCGACGAAGAAGCACACCCGGCAGCACGGCCACCGGTGAGAGACAACGATCGTTCGGCCGACGATGGAGGCATCTTCTGATGACTCACTTTCTCGAGCGGATTTTCCTCGTGGTGGCGGTCCTCTTCTTCCCGCGGTGGGCGCTGGCCCAACCCCCCGACCCGAGCTCGGGGGACTACACGGTGCTGCTGGTGGGTGGCTCCCACGGCGACGGCGCGACGCCGGCGCTCCAGCAGCTCGAAGCGCGGCTCAAGGACGTCGATCCGAAGCGCGCGGTGGTGGTCTTCACCGGTAACTACAGCGCCCAGGCGCTTCCTCCCGAGAACGAGCCGGGGCGGGCGCAGATCGAGCGCGAGATCCTCGCCCACGTCACCGCGACCCAGGACTTCGTCGCGCGCGGCGGCACGGTCTACTTCCTCCCCGGGCACCGGGACTTCCCCGACCAGGGGACCCCGGCAGTCCGGAGGCTGAGGAAGTTCCTCAACCGCTCGTTCGAGGCGGCGGGGGCGAAGGCCGGGCTCGACGTGATGCCCAACTCCGCGTGCGGCACCCCGCTCCTGGTCGACCTCACCGACAAGGTGGGGCTGCTGCTGATCAACTCCCAGTGGTGGATGCAGGAGCCGGACGGCGACCCCGCGCTGAACGAAGGCTGCGCGACGAAGACGGGCAGAGCCTTCTACGAGGATCTGACCGATGCGCTCCGGGAGTATCGCGACCGGCGACTGGTCGTCGCCTCCCATCACCCGCTGGTGAGCTACGGCGAATTCGGCGGAGCGTTCGGCCCCGCTGCCCACTTCAGCCCCGCCCCCCTGGTGGGGACCGCGTCGGTCTTCGCCAGGCAGTCGGGGCTGGTGCCCCAGTATCTGAACTACCCGCGGGTGCGCTCGTACGTCGAGCTGCTGCACGACGAAGCCGAGACGAACGGCGCGTACCTGTTCGCGTCGGGGCACGACGGCAACCTCCAATACCTGGGAGTCGACCAGCAGACCCAGGTGATCTCGGGCAGCTCGGCCCTGGTCGGGGCCCCGACCACCCGTCCGGGCAACGGAGAGTTCGCCGCGGCTTCCCCCGGCTGGGCCGAGCTGGTGTTCGAGCCGTCGGGGGCGGGCTCGGTGCGCTTCTCTTCGCCGGACGGCAGCCCGCTGTTCGCCCAGCAGCTCCCCGCGGTCACTCGGGTGGGGCAGGCGCCCGAAGGCCCGGCGGCGCCGTTTCCCGAGCAGCCGGTGGCGGCGGCCTACTCGAGCAAGCCGGTCTGGCAGCTGCCCGGGGTGGTGCGGTTCTTCACCGGCTCCTACTACAGCGAGGCCTACACGCTGAAGCTGCCCTACCCGCTGCTCGATCTGACGCGGGAGGAGGGAGGGCTGACCCCGGTCAGGCTCGGCGGCGGGATTCAGACCAAGAGCCTGCGCCTGGTCGACGAGCGCGGGGGCGAGTGGTCGATGCGCTCGACCACCAAGGACGCGAGCCGCCTGCCCCCATATCCCTGGAACAAGATCCGGCCGCTCGAGAGGGCGATCGACTACGGCTACACCGCCAGCCATCCGGAAGCCGCGCTGGCGGTGCCTCCGCTGGCGGCCGCGGTGGGAGTCCTTCACCCGGAGCCGCGCCTGATGTACCTGCCCGACCAGGAAGCGCTGGGCGAGTACCGCGGCCTCTTCGGCGACGAGCTGGTGCTGCTCGAGCAGCGGGCCCACGTCTCGGACGAAGGTGAGCTTCCCGAGAACTTCGGCGGCCGGCCCGCCGGCGAGGAACAGCCCAGGATCAAGCAGTACAACGCGATGGTCGAGGCGGTGCTCGAGGACCCCGCCACCCAACGGGTGGACCAGGAGGCGATGCTGCGGGCCCGGTTGCTCGACATGGTGATCGGCGACTGGGATCGCCACCGGGGTCAGTGGCGCTTCGCCGCCACCAAAGGCGCCGACGGGATCACCCAGTACGTGCCGATCGCCCTCGACCGCGATCAGGCGTTCGGCCAATACGATGCCGCGGGGCTGGACCTGGCCAAGGTGGTCCTTCCCCGGGCGCGCTCGCTCAATCCGTTCAATGCCGAGTACGGCAACGTCGCCTGGTTCAACTACAACGCGCGCGACGTCGATCCGTTCGTGCTGAACCGGATCCCCCACGACCGGTGGATGGCGATCGCGGAAGAGGTGAAGGCGGCGCTCACCGATCAGGTGATCGACGAGGCGATGAAGACCTGGCGCCCCGAGACCTACGCGCTGGACGGCGCGCGGATCGCCGAAGCGCTCAAGGTCCGCAGCGCCACCCTGCCCCAGGCCGCCGAGGCGTACTACGCGGTGCTCAGCAAGAACGTCGACGTGCTGGGCTCGGCGGGCGACGACGTCTTCGACCTCTGGTTCAGGAATGACGGCGGGATCGAGGTCGCGGCGCGCGCCCGCGAGCCGGGCTCCAGGCCGTACTACGAGCGGACCTTTCACCCCAGCGAGACGGCCGAGCTGCGCCTGTACGCCCTGCAGGGCAACGACCTGCTCGCGGTGCACGGAACACCCCACCGCCAGATGGCGATTGGCTTCGTCGGCGGCGAGGGGCAGGACACGGTGCTGGCCAACGGGCCTCCCCCGGGGACGGTGGTCGACGCGCCGGCGATCCGCGTCTTCGACCAGCCGGACGGCGCGCGCATCGACCCCAACATCTCGGTGAAGGACGAGCGCTCGGTCGAAGCGCGCCTCAACCAGTACGAGCCGGAGGCAGGCCATGAGCCCAACTACGGGTTCTTCCTGCCGATGGTGACGCTCACCAGCGGCTCGGAGAACTGGATCGGCGGCAGCTACACCCACGTCTTCCCTGGCTTCAAGAAGGAGCCGTTCGCCTCGAGCCACCAGCTCACCGCGCTGCTGGCGACCCAGACGTTCGGCGTGATGGCCGAGTACCGCGGCCTGTTCCCCGAGAGCCTGGCGATGATGGACCAGCAGCTCGACGTGCATGTGCAGACGCCGAGCTACACCCGCAACTTCTACGGGTTGACCAACACCTGACTCGTTCTGGGACGATCGCGCCCGGCTCGGGGCGCAGCTGACCGGCTACTCGATTGTCACCGACGAGACGGCGAACCGGTTCGTCAGCGTCTCGCCGGACGTCAGCCCTGACGAGTTCGGGGCGCGGTACTTCGCGGGCGCGCGGCTGGTCGCCGAGGTCAACACCTTCGACAGCCTCACCCTGCCCCGGCGCGGCCTCGCGCTCCACGCCTCGGCCGAAGGCCGCTTCGACGTGCAGAACGGGAACCAGCTGTCGACCACCTACCGGGGCGCAGGGGCGGCGGCGATCCCGTTCGACCGCGCCCGGCGCCTGGTCCTGCTCAGCCGCGTCGCGGCCGAGGGGATCGTCGGCGAGCACCCGTTCTACTTCGCGCCCGCCCTCGGCGGGACCCACCTGCGCGCGTACAACTACCAGCAGCTGGCCGGAGAGGCGTCGTTCGTCAACAGCAACGACCTGCGGCTCGACGTGTACCGGTTCAAGTCGGGGCTGCCGGGGACGATCGGGGTGAACCTCGGGCTCGATCACGGCCGGGTCTTCGGCCCCACGATCCCCGACGACACCTGGCACCTGAACTACGGCGGCGGGGTGTGGTGGTCGATCGTCGATGAGATCGGGATCTCGGCCGGCTACTTCCGCGGGCTCGACGGCGGAGAGCGCTTCACGTTCCAGATCGGGCCGCTGTTCGCCAACACGGGGCTCTGACCATGACTGCTCTGACTGTTTCGCTGGCGCTGCTGTTGCTGACTTCGAACGGGGAGCCGATCGAGACCGTCACTCCCGACGGCGGCCAGGTGCCGACCGTCGCCCCCAACCTCACCCCGAGGGTCGCGCCGATCATGGCGCCCGAGCTGGTCGCCGATGGGGGCGTGGTGGTCGCCAACCCGACCTTGTCCGTCTACGACGTGAACCTGCCGGTCGAGGCGTCGATCACCGCCGGCTCGCTGGCCCTGTTCCTGGTGGTGGACCTGATGATCAAGCCCACCCTGGAAGGAGACGTCTCCTGCCGGCGACCGGTCGGCGAAGGCCGGTGCAATCCGGCCGACCTGAGCGAGATCGATCGGCTGGCGGTGGGCAGAGTGTCGAAAGAATGGCAGGCGTTCGGGGACGTGACGCTGGCCGCCAGCCTGCTGGCGCCGATCGTCTACCTCGGGATGGAGAGCCTCGTGCTGCCGACCACCGACCCCTGGGGAGACTGGGGCGGCGACCTGCTGGTGGTGAGCGAGGCGATGGCGCTGACCGGCGCGATCCAGGTGCTGATGAAGTTCGCC
>JAGSPQ010000750.1 GCA_018262385.1 Myxococcaceae bacterium
CGGCTGGCGAGCGCCCCCAGATCCATCGAGACGGTCGAGAGCGCGCCCGCCGCCAGACATTTGCCAATCAGTGAGAGGTCCATGTCTGCACGGCGTTCCGCCGCGAGGAACATCGTTCCGCTCAGGCGCGGTACGCGCAGTAGGAACCGGTGCGGACAAACGCCTCGAGGTGCCGGCCAAGCGCCGGAGACGCCTCTCGAATCTTCTCGAGCACGCCGCGCAGGCGCCGCTGAACGTTGATGCGGGCCCGCTCGGCCGAATCGGCCGCCCGCCGGTCTCGGCCGCCCAGGCCGACCGCGCGGGCCAGCTCCTGCGCCAGCGCTTCCCGCTCTTCCCTCGCCCGCGCCGCCCGCTCGCGATCGCCGAACGCTTCGGCCTCACGCAGCGTCTCGTCGAGCTCCTCCAGCCGGCGGCGATAGGCCGCCCGCGCTTTGGCATCGAGCAGCTCGCCCGCATCGCCCAGGCCCCCGACGCTCAGCCCGCCTTCCGAGAGCACCTCGGGCCCTGCCTCCTCGCCGAGCGCGATCAGCTCGGTGACGTGAAGCTCACGGCCGCGCCCGCGCACCAGCTCGGCCAGGTAGGTCAGGCCCTTGGCGTGCTTGAGCCGGACGGTTTCCCCGCCCCAGGTCAGCACCCAGAGATCTGCTTCCCGTGCGAGCCGCAGCTCTGGGGCGGGAGCCTCTGCGCGCCGTTCGTCGGGCGCGCCCAGCTGCAGCTGAGCCAGGGCGCCCCAGGGCTCGGCGCCGGTTCGCTCTGCCATCGTCAGCGCGGCCTGGAAGTGCCTGCGCGCGTCTTCCTTCCGGCCGAGCGCTGCCGCGATCCTCCCCAGCAGGTACGCGCCCGGACCGACGCACAGCAGCAGCGCCGGAGCGACGAGGTTGCGATCCCCGTAGCGGCCGAGCAGGGCGTAGCTCTCTTCCAGCCGCGGCCGATCCCCAGCGGCGAGGAAGATCTCGGCCAGGAAGGCGCCCACCACCCCCGCCCGCTGCAGGTCGGCGAACGTCGGGGGCATGCCGCGGGCGAGCGCTGCCGAGGCCTCGTCGACCCGGCCGAGCTGAACGAGCAGCATCGCCCGGAAGACGGGAGCCCAGAGGCTTCGGCCCGCATCACTGGCGACGTCCAGCTCGAAGGCCGCGACGGCGGCCGCCGCCTCCTCGGGGTGGTTGGCCAGCCGGGCCCGCTGGAAGCGCAGCGCCTCGAGGCACGAGATCGGGCGCTGGTCTTCGAGCCGGGAGATCAGCGCACGCGCGAGAGCGTCGAGCCGCTCGGCCTCCTGCGCGCGCCCGCGCAGCGTGGCCCACGTCACCTTCAGCACCGCGGTGCGCCACTGGTAGAGCGGGTGCCCGAGCTCCTGCGAGAGCCGGTCACATTCGGCCAGCTGCGCCTCGACGGCGGCCGGCTCGCCCTGCTCGAGGGAGTCGACCACCAGCCGCTCGTGGGCCTGGAGCGCCAGGTGTTTCGCCCCCAGCTGCCGGCCGAGGCTCGCCAGCTCGGTGTCGAGCGAGATCCGCTCTGCGAGATCATCATTCGGAGTGAACACCGCGCGCGCGGAGGAGATCACCCGGGCGAGCACCCGCGGATCGCCCAGAGCGCGCGCCTCGGCCACCGCCTGGCGGGCCATCGCCAGGCAGGGCTCGGGGTTCGGCGAGGGCATCTGCGCCGCCGCCCCGCGGGCGAGCAGCTGCGCGCGCAGCGCCCCTTCGCCGGAACCGAGCGCCGCGAGCGCCGCTTCGATCGCCGCCGCCAGCTCGGGGTTGGGACGCCCCACGGTCAGCTCCGCCCCCAGCGCCAGCGCGGCCCGGGCCAGCACCGGCGGCGCCCCTGCCCCGCGCGCCAGCTCGGCAGCCCGGCGGCAGTCCTCTTTGCCGGCGCTGGGGTGACCCCCTCGAATCTTCGCCTCGCCCAGCCGGCACAGCAGCTCGGCCCGAGTTGCAGCAGAGCTCTCGGGAAGCTGGTCGAGCGCCTGCACCGCCTGTCCCAGGTGGCTGATCGCGTCGTCGAAGGCGAGCAGCTCGAGCGAGCGCGCCCCGGCCCGCGCGGAGTAGTCGTGGGCCCGTTGCCACGACAGCAGCGGAGCGGCCTGGACGAAGTGGTGGGCCAGCTGCGCGAGGTGGGCCTCGAGGTCTCCCCGGTAGAGCTGCTCGAGCGCGGTGGCGCAGCGGCCGTGCAGCTCGACCCGCCTGCCCATCGGGAGCCCCTGGTAGAGCGCTTCGCGAACCAGCACGTGAGCGAACCGGGTCGGGCCGTCGGCGGCCAGGCAGCCCGCCGCCGCCCCTTCGGCGATCGCCCCGAGCACCTCCTCGATCGTCGTCCCCGCGGCGAGGGCCAGGGCCTGCGTCGAGAAGTCGCGCCCGAGCACCGACGCGACGGCGAGCAGCTCGCGGGTTCGATCCGACAGCAGGGCCAGCCGCTGCAGCAGCGTCTCCCGCACCGTGTCGGGCAGCGCGAACCCCGCCGGGAGCACGGCGCCCTGCCCCCGCGACGCGAGCAGGCGCGAGACCGAGTCGACGAACAGGGGATTGCCCTCGGTGGCGCGAAAGACGCTGGCGGCGATCTCGGCCGAGACCGGGCGGCCGAAGCTCGCCTCGACCAGGTGGGCGACGGTGGGCTGATCGAGGGGGCCCAGCGGCTGCGCCCGGCCCGCGCGGGCGATGCGGGCGAGCGCCGCGCTGACCTCCGGCGCCTGGCGGGCCTCGACGTCGCGGTAGGTGCCGACGACCAGCAGCCGAAGGCGGCGCGCCTCGTGGGACAGCAGCTGCAGCAGCGCGAGCGAGGAGGCGTCGACCCCGTGGAGGTCATCGAAGATCAGCAGCTGCGGGGTGCGCGCGCACAGCCCCTCGAGCACCGAGATCACCGCGCACCCGAGCCTGAACCGGGTCTGGTCCGGGTCGATCGCAGCGGGGGCGGCCCCCAGCTCGGGCAACAGGATCGACAGATCGGTCGCCGCCCGGATCAGCGCCTCGCCGCCGGGAGTCGCGGCGCACGAGCGCAGCACCTGCACCCACGGCCAGCAGCTGGGCGCGCCGTCGGCTTCCCACGCGCAGCCCCAGTGCACCGCCGCCCCTGCCCCGCTGGCGTGCCCGGCGAGCTCGGTCGCCAGCCGGGTCTTGCCGATGCCCGGCTCGCCGGAGAGGAAGAAGATCGAACCCCGGCCGCGGCGCGCGTCGTCGAACGCGGCCTTCAGATCGCGCAGCTCGGCCGCGCGGCCGAAGAAGGGGTTTGCTGCCATCCGCGAAACATACGTCGGGTGAGCCCGCCCCGGCCTCATCGCGGTTGCCCGGCTCCAATGTTCTGCTATAGCGCCGCCCGCTCGAGCCGCGGTCATGTCTGGC
>JAGSPQ010000751.1 GCA_018262385.1 Myxococcaceae bacterium
AGGCCTGGTTGGCGTCAACCCCCAGGCGCGCTTTGGGCCCGACCGCTTCGCGCACCGAGCGCAGGCGGGCGAGATCCTCCTCGAGCGTCATCGCGTGGACCCGGATCTTCACCGCCTCGAACCCGTCGGCGAAGCGCTGCTGAATCTCTTCGTTCGGGCAGCGGATCTGCCCGGTCGACGCGTACAGCCGCAGGGTGCCGCCCTTGCCTCCCAGCAGCTCGCACACCGGCTTCTGGCGCGCCTTGCCGACGAGGTCCCAGCAGGCGGCCTCCAGCCAGCCGAGGCGAATGCCGAGGTAGCCCATCTCGCGCACCCGCTGCCGGATCGACGGGATGTCGTCGGCGCGCTCGTCGAGCAGGTAGGGCCCCAGCAGCGAGCCGAGGCCGGCGCGCTCTTTTCCCATCGCGGGGCCGGCGCTGAAGCCCTCGAGGCCCGAGCGGGTGCGCAGCCGCAGCAGGGTGAAGCGCACGTCGGTCTGGGGAAAACCCGGAATCCACGACGGGTAGAACGGCGTGCTCAGCGGGATCGCGACGTGCCACAGGTCGACTTGTTCGATCTTCACGGGCCGGGTTGTAGCAGCGGGGGGCTAAGGTGCGCGGGGTGAGTGGACTCGACGGGCTGTCGATCGTCTCGCGCCGGCGGATGCTGAAGCTGGGGCTCGGCGCGGGGGGCCTGCTGCTGATGGGCGGCGGAGGGCTGTTCGCGCTGCGCGGCAGCGCTCCGGGCGTGGCGGGGCTGCGGATCCTCACCGGCCACGAGTACCGGACGCTGAGCCGGCTGGCGGAGGTGGTGGTCCCCGGCTCGCTGCCGCTGGACCTCGCCCGGGCGTTCGATCACTTCCTCGCCGACGAGCCGCCGTGGAACATCGCGGACCTCAAGCGCGCGCTGTTCCTGATCGAGTTCGGGCCGATCGTCTTCGACCACCGGCTGACCACGTTCTCGAACCTGGCGCCGGACGAGCGGCTGGCCCACTTCAAGGGCTGGCAGGTGGCCTCCCTGGAGCTGCGCCGGGTGGTGTCCAACGCGTTTCGCCGGTTCCTGCTGCTGGTCTTCTACGACCAGCCGTCGAGCTGGGCGCAGATTGGCTACGACGGGCCGCTGATCCGCCCGGCGGAGGCGAAGTGACCGGCGCGATCATCGACGGCTCGAAGGATCCGCTGCCCGACGCGCTGACGGTCGACGTCTGCATCATCGGCTCGGGCTGCGGCGGAGCGACCGCGGCGTGGGACCTGGCGAAGGGCGGCCGGGAGGTGCTCGTCCTCGAGGAAGGCGGCGACTACACCGGCCCCAGGCTGACCCAGCGCGACGGCGAGATGTACGACCAGCTGTACATGGATCGCGGCGGCCGCTCGACCACCGACCTGTCGATCTCGGTGCTGCAGGGCCGGGTGCTGGGCGGCGGAGGGGTGATCAACGCCAGCGACGTGGTGTCGATCTCCGATGACGTGCTGGTGCACTGGCAGAAGCAGCACGGGCTGACCGACTTCTCGCCTGCGCAGCTGGCGCCGTTTCGCGACCAGGCGCTGGCCGAGCTGCACACCAACGTGCCGGCCGAAGGCCAGCTCAACGCCAACAACCGGCTGCTGCGGCAGGGCACCCAGAAGCTGGGGTGGGCGGGCGAGGTGATGCATCACAACCGGGTGGGCTGCGCGGGAATCGGCACCTGCCTGATCGGCTGCCCGCTCGATCGGAAGAAGAACCCGCGCTTCGTCGCGATCCCCGCCGCGCTGGAGTCGGGGGCGCGGTTCCTGACCCGGGTGCGCGCGGTGCGGATTGAAGGCGCGACCTCCGAGCTGAAGACGGTGCACGCGCGCCGGCTCGACGCGAAGGGCTACCGCGAAGGGGCGCCGCTCACCATCCGGGCCAGGCACGTGATCCTCGCCGCGAACGCGATCGCGAGCGCGCAGCTGCTGCTGCGCAGTGGACTGGGCAATGAGCACGTGGGCCGCCACCTGATGCTCCAGCCGCAGCAGCCGGTGGTGGCGATCTTCGACGAAGAGGTCCGCTTCTTCCGCGGCATCCCCCAGTCGTACGCGGTGACCCAGTTCGAGGAACCGGCGACGGCCGACCGCGGCTGGTGGGGCTTCCGGATCGAGGCGATCAGCGGCACGCCGGGGATCGTCGCCTCGCTGATTCCCGAGGTGGGTGAGGTGGGGACGAAGCTGATGACCGGCTACCCGCACTTCGCCGCGTCGCTGCTGCTGACTCCCGACCATGGGCAGGGGCGGGTGAAGGTCGAGTCCTCCGGGCGGCTGCGGATCGAGTACGCGCTCGACGACGAGCAGCGGACCCGGATCCGCGCGGCGATCGTCGCCACCTCGAAGATCTACCTCGCCGCGGGAGCCAGGCAGGTGGTGGTGCCGGTCTCGGTGCCGGTGCGGATGTCGTCCGAGGCGGACCTCGCGCTGATCGCCGGCATCTCGCTCGCGCCGGCCACCTCGCCGCTGATGTCCGCCCACCAGATGGGGACGGTGCGCTTCTCGCCCAACGCGAAGGACGGCGGCGCGGATCCCGATGGCCTGGTGTACGGGACGCGCGGGATCTACGTGTTCGACTCTTCCGGGTTTCCGACCAGCGCGTCGAGTCACACCATGGCGCCGATCATCACCGTGTCGCACTACCTGTCGCAGAAGCTGCTCGCGCGGGGCGGCTGACACCCACGCACAGGAAGACGTCATTCCTGTCGCGCAGGTTGTGCGGCGGCGGTGAGGGTTGCGCAGCGCCCGCACGGGATTGCCGGGGGTTGGCGGTGGCCGGCGCCTTGCTCCCCTCGCGCCCCCATGGGGAAGGCCATGCTGTGCGTCGGCCTGCTCGCGGCAGGCTGCGGACGATCGGACATCTACCAACGGCTCACCTGGCCGGAGGCGTTCGACGGAGGCGAGCTGCCGGTGCTCTGCCGCCCCGCCGACGTGCAGACGTTCGAGCTGCCGGCCAAGCCGCGCCAGCCGATCGACGTGCTGTTCGTGATCGACGACTCGTGCAGCATGGAGAACGACCAGAAGGAGCTCGCCAACAACTTCGCCTCGTTCATCCCCGCCTTCCTCGCCGCGAACGTCAGCTTCCACGTCGGCGTGGTCACCACCGACATGGCGAAGCCGACCCGCCTCGGGAAGCTGGTCGCCCCGCCGCTGACGCCGCAGACGCCGTTGCTCGAGACCACCTTCCAGAAGATGGTGCAGGTGGGCGCCCAGGGCAGCGCGATCGAGAAGGGGATCGCCGCCGCCTACGCCGCGCTGAGCGAGCCGCTGATCTCGAACGAGAACAAGGGCTTTCTGCGCCCGGAGGCCAACCTCGCGGTCGTCTTCCTCACCGACGAAGACGATCAGTCGGG
>JAGSPQ010000752.1 GCA_018262385.1 Myxococcaceae bacterium
GCCGACGCTGTACCGGGTGAAGCTCGATCCCGCCGCCGAGAAGGGCGCCGGGGCGGTGATCGAGGTGCGGCTGGTGGCGAAGGTTCCGCCCGCGATGGGAAACAGCGACTCGCTGTCGGCCTCGAAGCTCACCGATGCGAAGGGGCACGACTACGGGGCGTTCTCGGCCGCTCCGGAGATCATCAGCCTGGCGGGGATGTTGCCGGGGGTCGCCGCCCTGAACGATCAGGGCGAGCCTTCGCCCGGCCCGACCGGAATCGGCGATCTGGGCGATTTCGAGCTGGCCAACTGGCTGGTCAACGTCACCGTCCCCAGCGCCTGGGTGGTGGTCGCGCCCGGGCAGCCGCTGGGCGACGTGCCCGAGCCGGGAGGCAAGACCCGCTACACCTGGGCGATCGCGGCGGCGCGCGACTTCGTCCTCTTCGCCACCCGCGGCTACGAGACCAGCACCGCCAAGGTCGACGACATCACCGTCGAGAGCCGCTACCTCGCCGCCGACAAGGAAGCGGGCAAGCGGGTGCTGAAGTACGCGGTCGATTCGCTCGCCGAGTACCAGAAGCGGCTGGGCCCCTACCCGTACACCACCTTCCGGGTGCTCCAGGCCCGGCTCCACGGCGGCGCGGGCGGAATGGAGTTCCCCGGCCTGGTCAGCGTCAGCACCGCGCTCTACCGCGGGGCCGCCGATCCCCTCGCCGCCCTCGGGATGCCGGGGCTGGGCGACCTGCCCGGCCTGTCGGCGCTGGTGGGCGATCTGAAGCCGATGCTCGAGGGGACGCTGGAGTTCACCGTCGCCCACGAGGTGGGGCACCAGTGGTTCGCGATGATGATCGGCAGCGACGCGATCAACGAGCCGGTGGCCGACGAGCCGCTGACCCAGCACGCCGCCCTGCTCTACCTCGAGTGGAAGCACGGCAAGGCGGCGGCGGACGCGATGCGCAAGGGGCAGCTGACCGGCGCGTACCACATGCTCCGGATGATGGGCGGCATGGACGCGGCCGCCGATCGCCCGACCGGCGAGTTCAACGACAACAACGAGTACGCGGCGCTGATCTACGGCAAGGCGCCGCTCTACTTCGACCAGGCGCGCAAGCTGGTGGGCGATGAGAAGTACTTCAAGACGCTGCGGGCCTACGCCGACAGCTACCGGTGGGGGATCGCGCGGCCCGACACGTTGACCGCGATGCTCGGCAAGGCGGCACCTGCGAACGCGAAGGGGCTGGAGAAGCTGCGCCGGCGCTGGTGGGACGAGGCGCACGGCGACGAGGATCTCGGCAAGCCCGACCTGGGGATGATGTTCGGCGGCACCGGCAACGGCACCGGCAACGGCACCGGCCTGGACGCGAACACGATGAAGCTGCTCGAAGAAGCGATCCGCGTCCTCGGGGGCGGCGAGCCCTAAGCCCCTCGCGCCTAGTCGAACAGCGCCTGGACGAACTCCTTCGGCTCGAACGGGCGCAGGTCGGCCACCTTCTCCCCTACCCCGGCCCAGGCGACGGGCAGCTTCAGCTCGTCGCAGATCCCGATGATCACCCCGCCCTTGGCGGTGCCGTCGAGCTTGGTGAGCGCGATCGCGGTGATCCCCACCGCGTCGTGAAACTGCCGGGCCTGCATGATCGCGTTCTGGCCGTTGGTCGAGTCGAGCACCAGCAGCACCTCGTGGGGCGCGCCGGGCAGCGCCTTGTCGATCACCCGCTTCACCTTCTTCAGCTCTTCCATCAGCGGAGTCTTGGTGTGCAGCCGGCCGGCGGTGTCGGCGATCACCAGGTCGGCGCCGTTCTCTTTGGCGAGCTTGATCGCCTCGAAGATCACCGCCGAGGGATCCGAGTCTTCCTTCCCTTTCACCAGCTGCGCGTGGGCCCGCACCGCCCAGACGTCGAGCTGCTCGGCGGCGGCGGCGCGGAAGGTGTCGCCCGCGGCCAGCACCACCTTCTTGCCCGCCGCGGTCGCCTTCGCCGCCAGCTTCCCGATGGTGGTCGTCTTCCCCGAGCCGTTGACGCCCACCACCATGATCACGTGGGGAGGCCCGCCCCCCCCGAGGGTGTGCGAGGCGCGCAGATCGACGATCCGCGCGACCTCGGTGCGGATCACGTCCTTGAGCTTGTCGGCGCTGGCCAGCTCGTTCCTCTTCGCCTTGTCCCGGGCCATCGTCACCAGACCCTGGGCGGTCTTCACCCCGATGTCGGCGGTGAACAGCACCTCTTCCAGCTCGGCGAGCACGCCCTCGTCGATCGCCCTCGGCGCACCGCCGAACAGCCGGTTGAGCCCCGACATGAAGCCTTCGTTCTTCGTCTTCTGCAGCCCGCCGGACAGCGTCTGCCCCGCCTGGGCTTCGATCCGCACCTTCTCTTCGGCCGCCGCGGCCGCCTTCGCCGCCGCCTCCTCCGCCCTGGCCGTCGCCAGCAGCTCGGCCGCCAGCCGCTTGCTCTCTTCGCGCTCGGCCTCGTGCCGCTTCTTCTCTTCCGCCTCGGCGCTCTTCTGCGCCTGGTAGGCCAGCTTCTTCGCCGCCTCTTCCTGGTCCTTCAGCGCCTGGGCCTCGGCGCCCTTTCCTTCGGCCGCCAGCGCGGCGCGCTGCGAGCGCAGCTCCTCGGCGCTCTTGCGCGCGGCCTCCGCCTCCGCCAACCGCAGCACCTCGGCCTCGCCGGCGGGGAGGACGACCTTCGGCAGCTCCACCAGCGGCGCGGTCGCGGTCTGGGGGGCGAGCGCCTTCGGGGCGGCCAGCGCCCGGGCGGCCTTGCGCCGGACGTACAGGGTGCGCACCAGCAGCAGCACCATCACCAGCACGGCAGCCGCGATCACGATCGTGATCAACGTGCTGTCCAGACCGCCATCTCCGGTCTTCACCTCACTCACAGGAGGGACCGTCAGTTGGGCCAACAGGCTGGGTTGCATGGGTGCAAGGCGCTTACTTCAGCGCTACTCACTTGTGAATCGCAGCGGATATAAGCCGCACCAATGCGTACCCTTCTTCTTGCCTGTGTTCTGTGCTGCAGCGCCTGCATCGTGCCCGCCCCCTCGAGCGAGTCGGCCCCCGAGCGGCAGCGGCCGGTGATGGCCGAGGTGCCCGCGCTGCAGCTGAAGAGCGGCGCCAACCTCGGTGACAAGATCGAGATCACCGGCCTGATCATCCAGCCGGGGGCGGCCACCCCGGGGGAAGCGGTGAAGGTGAGCGCCTTCTACAAAGTGCTCGACGACATTCAGAACGACTACCTGGTCTTCGTTCACGTCGAGGACGTGGACGGCAAGGTGGATCGGATCAACGCCGACCACCCGGCGGCGGGCGGCACGGTTCCCACCAGCAAGTGGAAGAAGGGCGAGACGATTCGCGA
>JAGSPQ010000753.1 GCA_018262385.1 Myxococcaceae bacterium
GTCGCTGCTCACCCAGGCCAACGCCACCGCCTCCGTCGCCGCCAGCAAGCACACCTCGCTGCTGCGGCTGCCGCGCGAAGACTTCAACCTGATCATCATGAGCCACCCGCAGGTGCTGGTGCTGGTGTCCGAGCTGACCGACTCCCGTTCGAAGCAGAACGCGGCGCTCGCCTCACACCGGGCGCCGACGGGTGACGCCGCTCCGATGGTGTAGCTCCAGCCGCCCGTCAGTCGGGCTTGTGGACCTTGACCAGGTACTCGTCGCGCGAGACGAGCCCCGACTCGATCAGCAGCTCGACCAGCGCGCGCATCGCCCGCACCTGGCTGGCGGTCACCTTCTCGAGGCTGTCGAGCTGTTCCTTCAGCACCGCGATCTCCTTCTTCATCGCCGTGTCGTCGAAGGGAGGCGCGGCGGGCCGGGGCCCGGCGGCGCGGGGCGGGGCGTTGCCGAGCAGCTCGTCGAGATCGAGGCTGGCCGACGGCGCCGGCGGAGCCGGAACGGTGACGTCGGGCGAGCTGGGGGTCGGGCCGGGGATCACCGTCGTGCGCTGGGCCGGCCCCTCGCCGTAGTAGTAGCGCCGGATTGCCCGATCGATCGCCGAGCCCGTCGCCACCACGTTGACGATCTTCGAGTTGGTGGCGACCGCCAATTCCTGCATCGCCTCGGTGTTGGTCGGATCCGAGGTCGCCAGCTGGAGCGTCCGGGTCTTCGCGTCGCCGCCCACCGGGAAGATCCCGTACCGCTCGCACAGATCGACCCTCAGCAGCTGGACCACGCTCGAGGGCAGCGCGACCGAGTCGAGATCGAGCGCCTGGAGGTTGAGCTGCCGCGACAGCGCCCGCATCATCGAGTCTTCGTCGACGAAGCCCATCTCGACGAGGGTGCGGCCGAGCTTGCCTCCCCACTTCTTCTGCTCGCCGAGCGCCGCCTTGAGGCGGGACTCATCCAGGACTCCGGCATCGATGAGCAGCTCACCGAGGCGTCTTCGACGGGCAGGCTGTGGGGTCACGTAGGGATCGAAGGTAACCGGGGGGGAGACCCCGGTCAAAAACCTCGCGGGGGTTACTTGGGGGGTTCGGTCGGAGCAGCGGCTTTCGCCGGCTCGGCCGGGGCGACCTTGCCCGGAGGCGGCTCGATCTCGGTCTTCTCGGTCGCCGGAGGCGGCTCGAGCTTCTTCGCCTCGGCCTTCTCCGCCGGGGTGAGCGCCTTGAGGCGGAAGTTCTTGAAGCTCGCCTGGCCGTCCTTGATCGACACCAGGCCCGCCATCCCGACGCTCTTGGTGCCGTCGTTCAGCTCCCACCCGAAGGTGTCGGCCGGACCCGCGGCGTAGAACAGGGTCTTCGAGGGGGTGCCTTCCTTCACCAGGGTGGCGCCCGCGGGATCCGACGCCGCCCGGCCGCCGGCCTCCTTGATGTTGGAGAAGACGCCGAAGGCAATCGCGCCCTCGCCGATCGCCTTGTTGATGTTCTCGTCGCCGACGTTGCCGCCGGCCGAGGCGAAGTCGAGCGCCTGGTTGGAGGCGCCGCGCGGCGGGCCGTGCGAGACGAGCATCACCGGGATCTTCGAGTCCTTCGCGACCCGGACCACGTCGTCGAGGGTGCTCTTGAAGTAGCGGCAGCCGGTCGCGCACTGGATGTAGTCGGGCGCGTGGTAGCCGGGCAGCGAGACGAGGGTGACCTCGGGGAACTCGATCGCGCGGACCTCGTTGAGGTTGACCACGTTCGAGTGGTCCTTCTTCGAGGCGGCGACGCCGTCGGTGAACTCGGCGCGGCACTCGCGGTTGCCGATCAGCACGAACACCGGCAGCTTGGTCTCGGAGAGCGCGTTGAGGACCCGGGTGATGCTCGAGGCCTTCTCGCCGACGTCGCCGGTGACGATGATCGCGTCGGCCTTCTCGTCAGTGAAGAACTTGGCGTACTTCTTCAGCGCCACCATGTTCTCGCCGAGATCCTCGTTGACCGGCCCCAGCACGCCCAGGTTCAGCGCGTCGGCGTCCTTGTCGGCGAAGGTCAGCTTGTAGCCGCCGAGCTTTCCGGCCCGCTCGCCGACCTTGACGTCGATCGCGGGAGCGACCTCGAGCGCCGCCGCGCACTCCTTGAGCGCCTGGGGCTCTTCGGCCGCCGGGGGGGGCTTGGGCTTGGGAGCCTCGACCACCTTCGGCTCGACCGGCTTCACCGGCTCAGCAGGCTTCTTGTCGGGGCATCCGAGGAGGGTGAGCGAGGACAGCGAGAGGGCAACAACCAGACGGCGTGGAGTCATGTTTCTCAGAACCCCCAAGGGTGCAAAAAGACGACGGGGAGTTACCGGAAACATCTTCGCGGGTCCAGCAGCTTCGCGGTACACCAGGGGCATGTTGCGCATCGCTTGCCTGGCTTCGCTGGCGTTGGGACTGGCCGGGTGTGCCCACCAGCCCCTCGCCGGGTCGGATCTCGACCGGGCCTTTCGCCCGGCTTTCATCTCCCGCATCGAAGAGAAGGCCGGCCCCCGCAGCCTGGTCTTCCGGGACGACAGCTCGTACGGCGGGAAGCTGAAGAAGCTCGAGCCGAAGGAAGCCGATCGCCGCCTGCAGCTGAAGCTGGAGAAGGGGATCCCCGAGAAGGCGATCGGCTCGATCACCCGCTTCGAGGTGGCCGATCAGCTGCGCGCCTCGACCCTCGGCCTGCTGCCCCGCGAGCGCCCGTGGACCACGGTGATCAACCCGGCCGCGGTCGCCAGCGCGCTCGAGAGCTTCCTGGTCGAAGAAGTTCCGGCCAACGCGCCGGACTACGAGCTGCTCAAGCCGCTGGGCGCCGACGTGGTGATCGAGTTCGTGATCGAGGACTACGGCATGCGCAGCGACGACGGGCGGGCAGGGGCCTACCTGATCGGCTACGGCCGGATGTTCTACCTCGAGGGCGGCGGCAACGTCTGGTTCCGCAGCTTCCGCGCCGACGAGGTCGAGTCGGGGCAGCCCCACGTCGATCCGTTCAAGGTGGCGAAGGATCCGGGGCTCTTCCGCGAGCACCTCACCGCGCTGATCAAGGCGGTGGCCGAGCAGTTCGCCAAGGATCTGCAGCCGTCCGATCGCCGGGGCGGGGCGTCGGCGCCGGCCGGGCACGATCTGTCGGAAGGCGACGTGACCACTCCGAGGATGAACGAGCGGAAGAGCGGCGACTCCGACGATCTGCCCGCTCCGGACTGAACGGGGCTAGAAGATCGCGTGCTCCACCCAGAGCACGGCCAGCGCGGGGGCGAGCGAGAGGATCGTCGCCGGCACCCCCACCTTCAGGTACGCCCAGAACGGGTTTTCGACCTTCCCCCGGGCGCCCTCGAACACGATCAGGTT
>JAGSPQ010000077.1 GCA_018262385.1 Myxococcaceae bacterium
GCCCGCGACCTGGGGCCGAAGAAGATCCGGGTCAACGCGCTCGCCGCCGGGCCGCTGGCCACCATCGCCGCCAAGGGGATCCCCGGCTTCAAGCACCTGGAGAACAAGTGGAGCCGCCAGTCGCCCCTGGCCTGGGACGCCCGCAGCGAGGCCTGCCACCTCGCGGTCGCCCGGACCTCGTGTGCGCTGTTGTCCGACTGGTTTGCCTTCACCACCGGCGAGACGGTGCACGTCGACGGCGGCTACCACGCGATCGGCGCCGAGCCGGTGGATCCGGCGATCGTGGAGAGTGAGAAGAAAGAAGCCGCGGTCACTCCGGGCTGACCGCCGCTTCAACTCACTTCGAAAGCGGGAGCGCGAGGTTGAGGAAGGTCTCCTCCTGGGGCAGCTTCATCTTCTTCAGCTGCTGGGTCAGGCACTTGACGAACGGCCTGGGCGCCGGCCCCTCGCCCCAGCGCAGCGCCTCCACCTTGCCGCCGGCGATCACCCCCTCGAGGACTCCGCTCGAGGGCTTGAGCAGCGACAGACACGGGGTGGCCAGCGCGCCGACCTGCCGCTGCACCTCGGCGTCGCGCTCGGCCTTCTCCGCCGGGTCGACGATTCCGAACTTCTGCACCTGCTGAATCGCGATCGCGATCGGCGTCTCGAAGGAGTCGAGCAGTCTGGTCTTGGCCGGGATCCCCGCGGGTGGGCGGGTGGTGCCGAAGCGGGTGAGGGCGACCGAGACCGAGCCGACCCGGGTGGCCTCGAGCGAGGTCTCGGAGACCAGGCCGCCCGAGAGCGCCAGCGAGCTCGCGTCGGGCGCGATCAGCCGGCTGGGCGTCTCGACGCAGTCGAACACCGTCCCCCCCGCCTTCGCCTTCTTCTTCGGGTCGTCGGGATCGGTGCGGAACAGCACCTTGTCGATCGCGATGTCGGGGCCGTAGGCGAACTGCGACTGCTCGACGTCCTTGCCCGACTTGATCTCGACCCGGAAGGTGAACGGCGTCTCGGGCGCGACGCGGATTACGCTCACCGTGCCGGTCTTGATCGAGGGGCGCGGGGCGGCCATCTGCTTGAGCTTTTCCATCTCGATCGGCTTGCCGCCGCTGCCCATCACCATCGCCATCGCGTTGCCCTGCTCGAGCCGGGTTTCGCCGGTGCGCGACCAGCTGAACTCGACCAGGTCTCCGACCTTCGAGCGCGTCAGCCCGGCGGGCGCCGACGGCGCGGCGGGGGCCTGGGCCACCGGGGGCGCGACGGGCGGGGCAGGCTCGGCGGGCTTCACCGCGGCGGGCGGTCCAGGCGGCAGCGCGGGGACGGTGGTGCGCGACAGCGGGGTCGCTTCTCCCGGGCCCATCTTCTCTTCCGGGCAGCCCAGGCACAGCACCGCGAGCAGCATCGCGACTCGTTTCATTTCGCTCCTTCGCTTCAGAAGTTTCCCGACAGCACCGGCACCGAGACGGCCGGCGGCCGCTCGGTCAGCTTGAGCATCGCGGTGGTGGCGGTCGGCAGGACGACGGCGCTGGCGAGGGTGATCACCGCCACCCCGGCGCCGGTGGTCGCGTTGACGCCGAGCAGGACTCCGGCCCCCATGATCGCCGCCTGGCCGAGGATCGCGACCAGCAGGGTGGGGACGAGGCGGAAGCGGCCCTTGCCGGTGCGCTCGGCGACCATCCACTCGGTCAGCACCACCGCCAGCGGGGGGATCAGCAGCGTGGTGAGCAGGCTGGGGACCAGCGCGGCGTAGAGGTCTTTGGGGCCCTTGCCGATCTCGGCCCCCACCGCCAGCGCGAGGGGAGTGGCGATCAGCGCGGCGAACGCCCCGCTGGCGAGCAGGGTCGGCACGTGCGGCTCCCTGATCTGCGGCTCGGTGAGCGCGACCTCCGGGGCCAGCAGGGTCAGCACCGAGGGCTGGGGGAACAGCCGGGGGCTGGCGGCGAACGAGACGCTACCGAGGGTCAGCAGGCCGAGCGCGAGCAGGCGAATCATGGAGGTGCTTCATACCGCGATCGCTGCCGCAAGCTCACGCGTTGGCGGTGGCGAACGTCAGCTCGAGCCCTTCCTTGTCGGGCTTCACCTCGGCGAACGCGGTGCCGCCGTCTTTCAGCGTGCCGAACAGCAGCGCCTCGGCCAGCGGCTTCTTGAGCGCGTTGTCGATCAGCCGCGACATCGGGCGCGCGCCGAACTCGGCGTCGTAGCCCTTCTCGCCCAGCCACTCGCGGGCGCCGGCGGTGAGCTTCAAGGTCACCTTCTTGTCGTCGAGCAGCTTCTGGAGCAGCCCGACTTCCTTGTCGACCACCTTGAGGATGATGTCCTTGGTCAGCGCGCCGAAGACGATCCACCCGTCGAGCCGGTTGCGGAACTCGGGGCTGAAGGCCCGCTCGATCGCATTCTTCGCCTTCGACGCGTCGATCGCCGTCCGCTCGCCGAAGCCGAGCGACTTCTCTTTCATCTCTCGCGCGCCGGCGTTGGTGGTGAGGATGATCACCACGTTGCGGAAATCGGCCTTGCGCCCGTTGTTGTCGGTGAGCGTCGCGTGGTCCATCACCTGGAGCAGGATGTTGAACAGATCCGGGTGCGCCTTCTCGATCTCGTCCAGCACCAGCACCGCGTGCGGGTTCTTGCGGATCTGATCGGTCAGCAGCCCGCCCTGGTCGAACCCGACGTAGCCGGGGGGCGCGCCGATCAGCCGGCTGACGGTGTGCTTCTCCGAGTACTCCGACATGTCGAACCGGAGGAACTCGACCCCCATCGTCTTCGCCAGTTGCTTGGCCAGCTCGGTCTTGCCGACCCCGGTCGGGCCGGAGAAGAGGAACGAGCCGATCGGCTTGTCGGGCGTTCGCAGGCCGGAACGCGCCAGCTTGATCGCCATCGACAGCTCGCCGATCGCTTTGTCCTGCCCGAAGATCACCTTGGCCAGATCCTTGTCGAGGTTGCCCAGCTGGGCCTTCTCGGACGCCGCCACCGTCTTGGCCGGGATGCGCGCCATCTTCGAGATGATCAGCTCGACGTCGCCCACGTTGACCTTGCCGGTGCGCTTGCCCTCGCCGCGCAGGCGGTCGACCGCTCCCGCCTCGTCGATCACGTCGATCGCCTTGTCGGGCAGGAACTTCTCGTTCACGTACTTGTGCGACAGCTCGGCGGCGGCCTTCAGCGCGTCGGGCTCGTACTTCACCTGGTGGTGCTCCTCGTACTTCGGCGCCAGCCCGGTGAGGATCTTCACCGTGTCTTCGACCGAGGGCTCGAGGATGTCGATCTTCTGGAACCGCCGCGCCAGCGCGCGGTCGCGCTCGAACGAGGCCTTGTACTCCTGGTAGGTGGTCGAGCCGATGCAGCGCAGCTTGCCGCCGGCCAGCGCCGGCTTGAGCAGGTTCGAGGCGTCCATCGAGCCACCGCTGGTCGCTCCGGCGCCGACGATGGTGTGGATTTCGTCGATGAAGAGGATCGCGTCGTCGTGGTTCTGCAGCGCCTTCAACACCGCCTTCAGCCGCTCTTCGAACTGGCCGCGGAACTTGGTGCCGGCCAGCAGCGCGCCCATGTCGAGCGAGTAGATCTGCGCCCCCTTGAGCGGCTCGGGGATGTTGCCCTCGTGGATCGCCAGCGCCAGGCCCTCGGCGATCGCGGTCTTTCCGACTCCGGTCTCGCCGACGTAGAGCGGGTTGTTCTTCCGGCGGCGGCAGAGCACCTGGATCGTGCGCTCCAGCTCGCTGCTGCGGCCGATCAGCGGGTCGATGTGCCCCGCGGCGGCCTCGGCGTTGAGGTGGGTGGTGTAGGCGTCGAGCGGGTTCTTCGCCGGCCCGGGCGCTTCGTCGTCCTCCGGCCCGCCGCCCGCGCCCTCGCGCTGCGGCCCTTCCTCCGGGCTGGTGCCGTCCTTCGCGATCCCGTGCGAGATGAAGTTGAGGACGTCGAGCCGGGTCACCCCTTCTTCCTTGAGGAAGTGGAGCGCCTGCGACGAGTCCTCCCGGTAGATGGCGACCAGCACGTCCGCGCTGTCCATCACCTTCTGCTCGGCCGACAGCGCGTGGAACGCCGCCCGCTGCAGCACCCGCTCGATCGCAATCGTCTGCTGCGGCTCGGCGGTGACGCCCTCGGGCAGCCGCTCGACCCCGTCCTCGAGGAAGGTGTCCAGCCGTTGCTTCAGCCGGTCCATCCGCGCGCCGCAGGCCTTGAGGACCTCGGCGCAGCGCGGATCCCGCAGCAGCCCCAGCAGCAGGTGCTCGAGGGTGAGGTACTCGTGGTGCATCCGCTTCGCTTCGGACAGGGCGAAGCGAATCGAGGCTTGAAGCTCTTTGGCGATGATCGGCGATGCCACGGGTTAGAGCTCCTCGGGTTCCATCGTCAGCTTGAGCGGGAACTCTGCTTCCTTGGCCAGCTGGTGGGTTCGGTTGACCTTCGTTTCAGCCACTTCAAATGTATAAACACCTGCCACGCCAAAGCCGTTTCGATGAACGTTCAGCATGATCGACACCGAGTCGGACTCCGACTTGTGGAAGACATCGCGCAGGACAGCAATAACGAACTCCATCGTCGTGTAGTTGTCGTTGTGGAAAATCACGCGGAACAGCTGGGGTTTCTTCAGCTGCTCTTTCTTCTTCGTCTCGGTGGCGACGCCCGTATCGCCATCGTCAGTCCCCGGGCGATGCTTGGTGGCCATTTCGGTGGGGAAACTAACGTAGCTTGCGCACAAGCGCATCGAACCTGCCCAATCAGGCAGGCTGGCAAATGGCTCACGGCTTCCGCTTGAAGCCCGTTTCCCTCTCCCATAACGGCAGGCCCTGCTCGAGCGCTGCTCGCTCGTGGGCGAGGAACTCGCGCACCCGCTGGTCCAGCCGGGGGTCGAACATCAGGTGGGCCGAGTGGGCGAGGGTGGGGGTGAAGCCGCGGGTGAGCTTGTGCTCTCCGCCCGCTCCGGGGTGGTAGCGGGCCCGGCCGAGGGCGATGCACTCGGCGACCGGGTGGTAGAGGCAGGCGGCGAAGTGGAGGAAGGGGTGCCCGTCGAGGGAGCCCCAGTGCCGGCCGTAGAGCCGGTCTCCCGAGGCGAGGTTGAGGGCGCCGGCGACCACCTGGCCCCCCTCGCGGGCGGAGACGAACTCCACCGCGTCGGGGCAGGCGTCGGCCAGCCGGCGGAAGTAGTCGAGCGGCATCGGCGGTGGGCCGTGGGAGTAGCGGGCGACGGTGGCGCTGTAGAGGCGGTGGGCGAGGTCGGGGTCGAAGTGGCGGGCGCCGCGCACGGTGCGGATCTCGATTCCCTGCTCGAACACCCGGCGGGCCTCGCGCTTGAGCAGCTTGCGGCGGCGGGCGGTGAAGCGGAGCAGGAAGTCGTCGTAGCTGGCGTAGCCGGCGTTCTCCCAGACGTACTGGACGGAGAGCCGCCGGGCGAAGCCGGCCGTCTCCAGCTTCGGCACCAGGGGCGGGTCGGCGAAGTGGACGTGCACCGAGCCGACCCGGTGCTCGCCTGCCCAGCCGACGATCTGGTCCAGCAGCCGCTGGGCGTGCCGCTCGCCTCCCGCCCGCACCAGGATCCGCCGGGCGGGGATGGCGGAGAAGGGGACGGTCATCACCAGCTTGGGGAAGTAGGGGATCCCGAGCCGATCGGCCGCCCGGGCCCAGGCGCCGTCGAAGAGGTACTCGCCGCTGCTGGAGGTCTTCAGGTACGCCGGGGCCGCCGCGACCAGCACCCCCTCTTCCCAGAGGGTGAAGTGGATCGGCTGCCAGCCGGTGAAGGCGCAGACCGCGCCGCTGCGCTCGAGCGCGTCGAGGTACGCCCAGGTGAGGAAGGGCTTGTCGTTCTCGAACAGCAGCGCATCCCACGCCGCCGCGGGCACGTCGGTCATCGCGTCGAGGGTCTTCAGCCGGGACGACACCTGGCGCAGGAGTCTGCTCGCCCCGGCACCGATCCGCGACGACGATCACCCTTCGGGATCCGCTCTGACGTACGGTGGGCGCCCGATGAGCCTGCCCCGCGCCGCGCTGTTCCTGTTCGTCTTCGTGCTGGCCGCTTGCGAGGCGAAGAAGGAGGACCCGGCGATCGACGTCTGCCAGGTGAACATCGACTGCACCCTGGTGCAGCTCGACAGCTGCTGTGTGCGCAGCACCTGCGACTCGGATCTGCGCTCGGAGACCTCGGCCCGCACCCGTGCGCGGCTCGAGCTGTGCGCGCGGAAGGACTGCGTGAAGAGCGATCAGCCCTGCAAGTCGTCCGGCGCCCGGGTGGGGAGCTTCTGCCGCGACGGCAAGTGCGTGCTGGAAGCGGTTCGCTAAGCGACGGCCCGCTTCAGCCGATCGACGATCCCGCCCACCAGGCTGTGGGCGTGGGCCTCGGTCAGCACCGGATCCGCCCAGACGAAGTTCCAGAAGATCCGCCCGTGGAGCGAGGTCGCGGTGGCCATGAAGTCGCCCAGCGCCGAAGGGCAGGCGGCGAAGTGGCAGTCTTCGATCTTCAGCGGGCCGTGCTGGGAGGCGATCGTCAGCCGCCCGAGGTTGGTCAGGCCGGTGGTCGCGGCCGCGGCGCGCTCGACCCGCTCGAGCAGCACCTTCGGCTCGAGCCCGGGGCTGTCGAGCAGCCCCATCAGCCGCGGCAGCAGATCGAGCATCGAGAGCTGATCTCCCCGGGCGATGGTGCCCTCGAGCTGCCGGCGCACCGCCCGGGCGAGGTCCCACAACGGCACCTTCGCGTCCACCACCGCGCGGTAGCTGACCATCGAGATGTAGAAGCCGAGCTGCTCGGCGATCGCCGGCGCCAGCAGGGCGCGGACGTTGACCGGAGTGCCGAAGGTGACCCCCGCCCGCTCCACCTGGGCGTCGGCGAGGGTGCCGAGCAGCATCGCCGCCGACAGGGCGCCGTGAACGGTGGTCTGCTCGGCGCGGGCGCGGGTCAACAGCCGCTCGGCGAACACCGGGTCGAGCTGGTGGGGGATCACCCGGGCGCGTCGCGAGTGGGCGTAGTGGTGCTGGTCGCGCCGCACCTTCAGCGGCCTGCCGCTGCGCAGCGCCACCGACAGCTCGCGCGAGATGAAGCGCAGGTGGTGACCCCAGGCGCGCAGCCCGCGGCCGGCGGGCGGAAGGCCTTCGTCGATCGAGGCCGACTCGGCCAGCTCGGCCAGCCGCGGCGTCTGGCCGGCGACCGCCTGCGCGCAGGCCTCGAGCAGATCGCGCATCAGGAAGGCGCCCGACATCCCGTCGCCGACGCTGTGGTGGATCGTGATCAGCAGGTACGCCTCGCCCGGCCCGGTGGGGACGAGGGTGAAGCGGGCGAGCGGGCCCTGGAGTGCAAAGGGCTGGTTGATCTCCCGCTCCAGCTCTTTGACCCAGTCGCCGCCGGCCACCACGGTCAGCTCGAGCGGAGGGACCTCGTCGTGGCGGAAGCCGGGGTGGCCGGCCGCGTCGGTGGCGATCCGCGCCCGAAGGTGGGGATGGCGGGCGCGCACCGCCGGCAGAGCGGCCCGAAGGACCTCGGCCGTCAGCGGGCCGGTGATCCGCGCGTTGGTGGTGAAGTTCAGCGGCGCGCCGAGATCCGTCCGCCAGATGCCGTGCTCCATGCGACTCAGCGGGCGCGCGCTCATTCCTGCTGTATAGCTGCCGAGTCAGCGGGGCGCGCGGGGGGTCCGCCTGGCGCCGGCGACCTGCTCGAGCACCTCGCGCACCGGGACGATCGCTCCGACCGTGGTGTAGACGAGGTGGCCGGTGCGGGTCCGGGTCGACTTGAGCGGGTACTGCCTGGCGCGGGGCAGGAACCAGGCCCGCACGTCCTTCATCGGCAGGCAGTGCACCTCCTGCTTGTCGAGGAAGACGTAAACCAGCAGGTCCGCCACCGAGTAGAGGAAGCAGCCCGGGGTGTCCTTCTCGAGGTTGCTGACCAGCTCGAAGAAGTAGTTCCCCCGCCGGCCACCCTGGCGATCGCCCTTCACCTCGACGCCGAGCACCGGTACGCCGTCGCGCTCCCAGAGCAGATCGATGCCCCGGTGCTGGAAGCGGGGATCCTTCGAGACGTCATGGAGGCGGCTGCCGGGGCTCTCGGCGAGCAGCAGCTCTCGCGCCAGTGACACCGCCCGATCGGCGGCGCCCTGGACGCCACGCATGGAGTAGTGGCGGGTCACCCGGCTGAGTCGTTGCTGGCTACCGGCGCAGCTCGAGGCCCGAGGCGACGAGCTGAACTTCGCGGGCCTTGCCGTCCTTGCCGCGGGTGACGGTCGCGCCTTCGGTCTGGTAGTGCTTCACCTTGTCTTCCGAGAGCTCCTTGGTCGAGACCACGCCCTCGAGCTTCACCGTGCTGCCGGCCGAGTCGAGCGGGACGAAGAAGCCGTAGTCCTTGAAGGTGACGCGCACGCCCGGGCCCTTGTCCTCGACGGCGAGCTCCATCCAGCAGCCCTTCTTCTCGCACGCCTTGCGGACCTTGCCCTCGAGCGCGACCGTCTTGCCTTCCGACGCGGCGGGATCCTTCAGCAGCGCCGCCAGCTCGACCTTCGGCAGACCTTTGAGCTTCTCGCCGCGGACCAGGGTCGGCTCGGCGGCCTTCGCGGTCGCCGGCTCGGCGGCCTTCGGGGCAGGAGCAGGAGGAGCAGCAACGAGGACCAGCGCGGCGAGCAGAGCGTTCATGGACGGCGAAGTAGCGCAAGCCCGTGCGCGGACGCAAGTGAACGGCTAAATGACGCGGCGGACACGATGCAGATTGCCTGGCCCAAGCCGAACCGGAAGTTCAGCACCCTCGATGGGTTGGGTCTGGTCGGCCTAATAGGGCTGCTGGTGGCGCGGTTCGTCCCGGTGGCGGTGTTGATTCCCTACTGGGGCTGCTCCTTCCGGGACATCACCGGCTTCCCCTGTCCCGGCTGCGGGCTGACCCGGGTGGCGGATCGGTTCGCGCACTTCAACTTCTACGGCGCATTCATCTTCGCGATCGCGGTGATCTGGAGCTTCCTCCACCTGGCCTTCAAGGTGCCGACCCCGGAAGTGACGCTCGACGATCGCGACTGGACCCGGCTGCGCAACGCCGCGCTCGTCCTCTTCGCGCTCAACTACGTGTTCGTGGTCATCCAGCACCGGCACCCCTTCCTGTGATCCCCGCGCTGCTGGTCGCCGCCGGCTACCTGAGCGGGTCGGTGCCGTACGGGTTGCTGCTGGCGCGGCTGGTGGCCGGCAAGGACGTGCGCACCGAGGGCAGCGGAAACATCGGCGCCACCAACGTCGCCCGGGTGGTGGGGAAGAAGCTCGGCGCGGTGGTGCTGATCCTCGACGCGCTCAAGGGCGCGCTGCCGGTGCTCGCCGCCCAGCACCTGCTGCCGGGCGAGCCGCTGTGGCACGACGCGGTGGGCCTGGCCGCGTTCTTCGGGCACGTCTTCCCGGTGTGGCTGAAGTTCAAGGGCGGCAAGGGCGTCGCGACCGCGCTGGGGGTGCTGGTGGTGCTGCTGCCGTGGGCGGCGCTGGCCGGCTTCCTCGTCTGGGCGCTGGTGCTGGCGATCTTCCGGGTCAGCAGCGTCGGCTCACTCGCCGGAGCGGTGGTGGCGGTGGCGGTCGGCTTCCTCGTTCATCGGCCAATCGAGTACCCGGCGGTGGCGGTGGTGTTCCTGGTGCTGATGCTCTTCACCCACCGCTCGAACCTGCAGCGGCTGATCAATCGGCAGGAGAACAAGGTCTAGGTCCGGCCGGCCCCGCGCGATTGGCAGTGGGTCGCGCGGTGATCTCGGTAGGCTCAGCGGCATGTCGGGGGAACTGATGAGAAAAGCCGTCCTGGTTGTCTGGTGGTTCGCCGGTGCCGTCCTCGCCACCGGTTGCAAGAGTGCGCTCAAGACCTG
>JAGSPQ010000754.1 GCA_018262385.1 Myxococcaceae bacterium
TTCGTCTAATCCTGCCCCCCGACTCACTTACTGTCTGTTCTGTGCCCTTGCGGCAGCGCGCGCGGCGTCCGTACATTCTCGCCAACCTTTCGCGGGAAGGAGTCACCAGATGATTCGCAAACTCAGCGGGCCCAGGGCGCCGAGCCCCAAAGCCATCGCGGCCGAAAAGAAGACTGCCTCGACGAAGCAGGCGGTGAAGGCGAGCCCGGCGAAGCCGAAGCCGGCGATGGACGAGAAGTTCCCCCGCGCCTCGTGGAAGGACTCCGCCCGGCTCGGCGCGGAGATCAACCGCTCGCTGCGCGCCTCGGACGAGCACCCGCGGCTGCGCCACGCCCAGAGCCGCCCGGATCCGATCGGCGGCAACGACACCAGCCGGCCGCCGATCGCGATGCGCTACGGCGTCATCCGCCCCGAGCCGGGCCCCGCTCCCCGCCCGCCGATCGCGATGCGCTACGGCGTCATCCGCCCCGGCCCGGATCCGGTGAAGCCGCCGCCGATCGCGATGCGCTACGGCGTCATCCGCCCCCACGTCGAGCCGAAGCGCCGCTAGAGGCCAAAGCCGATGGCGCCCTCTGCGACCCAGGCCCAGGCTCGAAAGACGCGCGCCCGCAAGCAGCCGGAGGCGGCGAAGGAAGTCCGGCGCGACGCCTACGCCGTCTGGGAAGTCACTCTCCAGTGCAACCTCGCCTGCAAGCACTGCGGCTCGCGGGCGGGCGGGGCACGCAAGGACGAGCTGAACACCGAAGAGGCGCTCGATCTGATCCGCCAGATGGCGGACGTCGGGATCAACGAGGTGACGCTGATTGGCGGCGAGGCCTTCCTCCGCGCCGACTGGCTCACCCTGGTGAGCGCGATCCGCGACGCGGGGATGACGCCCACGATGGCCACCGGCGGCTTCGGGATCAGCCGGGTCACCGCAGAGAAGATGGTCGAGGCCGGGCTGGCCCAGGTCTCGGTGTCGGTGGACGGGCTGGAAGAGGTGCACGATCGCCAGCGCGGCAAGCAGGGCAGCTGGCACCAGTGCTTCGAGTCGATGAGGAACTTCGCCGCGGTGGGGCTGCCGTTCGCGATCAACAGCCAGATCAACCGCTACAGCGCGCCCGAGTTCCCCCGGCTGTACGAGACGCTGCGCGACGCGGGGATGCGGGGCTGGCAGTACACGCTCACCGTGCCGATGGGCAACGCCACCGAGTTCCCCGAGGCGATCATCCAGCCGTTCGAGCTGCTCGACGTCTACCCGATGCTCGCCCGGGTGACGAACCGGGCGCTGGCCGAGGGGATGGTGGTGATGCCCGGCAACGACATCGGCTTCTTCGGGCCCTACGAGAACCTGCTGCGCCACAGCCACCACCAGATCGGCACCGCGTGGCAGGGCTGCTGCGCGGGCACCGCGGGGCTGGGGATCGAGGCCAACGGGAACATCAAGGGCTGCCAGTCGCTGCCCAGCAGCGCGTACGTGGGCGGCAACATCCGCGACTCTTCGCTGGTCGAGATCATGAAGCGGCCGGAGCTGACGCTCAACATGCACGGCGGCACTCCGAAGGGCATCGCGCACCTGTGGGGCCACTGCCAGAGCTGCGAGTGGGCCGAGCTGTGCCGCGGCGGCTGCATGTGGACCGCGCATGTCTTCTTCGATCGCCCCGGCAACAACCCGCATTGCCATTCCCGCGCGCTGAAGCTGGCGAAGCAGGGCCTGCGTGAGCGGGTGGTGATGAAGAGGCGGGCCGAGGGGCGGTCGTTCGACCACGGGGTGTTCGAGCTGATCGAAGAGCCGCTCGACGCGCCGTGGCCGAAGGACGATCCGCTCCACTTCACCGCCGACAAGGTCTCCTGGCCCGAGGGGTGGGAGCGCTGGCCCTGGCCGTAGGCTGGTTCGCGAACCGCGCGGGCGGCGTGCTAATTCTATCGGTCCCGTGCCCATCGACCCCACTGGCCCCCGTGCGCCGCGCCCGCTGACTTCCCCCTCGACGGTCAAGCCGGCGCAGACGCCCGCGCCCGCCGCTGCTGCCAGCGCCCGCACGCCCGCGGCCAGCGACGCTTTCCGCTCGGGCGGTCCGGCCGCGCCCACCGTGCTCGCCGCCGCCGAGAAGTACGCCCCGGTGCCGGTCGAGCTGGCGATCAAAGAGTCGATCGCCATCCGCGGCACCGGCGCGGAGCTGCCCACCGCCGAAGAGATCGCGACCCTCAAGGCCCAGGGCAAAGACGTCGTCTTCTCCAACCTCGCGCTCAACGAGGCCCACGCGCTGGGCGACAAGGCCGACGAGTTCGCCACCCGCGAGCAGGTGCAGGGGGTGGTGCTGTCGATCGATTCCTACCAGACGCAGGATCTCGACAACGCGATGTCGTTTCGCCGCGAGCCCGACGGGACGACGGTGATCGGGATCCACGCGGTCGATCTCGCCGAGTGGGTGAAGCTGGGAGGAGCGCTCGACTTCGCGGCCCGCCGCCGGGTCGACACCCGGTACCTCGAGGCCCAGGGGCTGGTGCTGCCGATGCTTCCGCTGTCGCTCAGCGAGGGAAAGCTGAGCCTGTTCGAGAACGAGCCGCGGCTGACCCGCTCGGTCGAGATGCGGTTCTCTGCGACGGGCGAGCTGGTCGGCTCGCGGATCTTCCGCAGCCAGCTGGTCAATCGCTTCCGCCTCGACGACACCGACGCGGCCGCGGCCGCCAAGGGCGAGAAGCGCGGTGCGACCAACCCCGAGCTGAAGGACGCGCTCGCCACGATGGCCAGGGTCGCGGCGAAAGCCAGCGGCGCGACGGATCCGAACGCGACGATGGCGATGGACAAGATGCTCGGCTTCTTCACCCAGACCAGCACCAAGCTGGTGGGCGAGGCGCTGGCGAACGCCGAGCTCGAGGCCTCGTTTCGCAACCAGGCCGTTCCCAACACCAGGTCGAGCTACGGCTCGGAGGCGCTCGGCCACGCGGCGATCGGCGCCAAGGCCTACGCCCAGTGGACCGGGCCGATGCGCCGCTACGCCGACCTCGACGTGCACCGCGCGATGGATCGGCTGATCGATGGCAAGAAGCCGCAGGGGCGCAAGCTCGAGCTCGACGCCCGGATGCGGGATCTGCAGCTCGATCGCGCGAACAAGGTGACTGCGGATCCGCGGATGGACTTCGTCAAGGATCTGGTCGCGGTCACCCGAGACGACGACCAGTAGCGCGAGGAAGTCGAGTCACTGGTTCATCCGCCCGAAGTACGAAAGCCGGCGAACGCCCCACAGGTCGCGACGCGCGCGCGTTACTACTTGGTCGCGATGATCCGAACCGCCCTCTGCCTCGCCTGTCTCTGCGGAACCCTCGCCGCCGCCGCTGAAGAGATTCTGATCAAGACCCGCCCGCGGCCCGGCTCGGCGGTGAAAGAGGTCTGGGCGGAAGGCACGCTCGCCGCGGCGCCGATCGACATTCAGGACGCGATCACCGACGTGAAGCGGTTCACCGTCTTCATGCCCTACCTGACCGAGTCGCACTTCGTCGGGGACACGGATCCCGACGGCGCCCGGTACATCTACGCGCGGCTCGACATGCCGGTGCTGTCCCCGCGCGACTTCGTTCACAAGACGTACGTCGATCGCGACGCGGCGACGGATCCGGAAGGGGTGTTCGAGAACCACTGGTTCGCGGTGCCCACCCGGCTGCCCGAGCGCGAGGGAGTGGTGCGGCTGAAGATCAGCGAGGGCAGCTGGCGGGTGACCCCGTCGGCCGATGGCAAGCACTCGCGGGTCCTCTACCGGCTGAGCGTGGATCCGGGCGGGGCGGTGCCGGCCTTCGCCGCCAACCAGGCCAACGCCGA
>JAGSPQ010000078.1 GCA_018262385.1 Myxococcaceae bacterium
CTTCTCGCCGTTCTTGAACGGGTCGACGGTGAAGTTGCGCGGCTTCGGGTTGAGCGCCACTGCGGCAGGGCCGTCGCCGGCACCCTTCGGCCCGTGGCAGGGCGCGCAGTTGATGTCGAACGAGGACTTGCCCTTGTCGAGCAGCTCCTTCGACGACGGCGGCGGCGCCGCGAACACGAGCGAGGCGGAAAGCAGGCTGACGGCAACGGCGAGGCGGCGCATGGTGATTCCTCCGAAGCGGGTGGACGCTCATAGACCAGCTGAATTCAGCTGCGGAATTTCAGACGCCGCAAAACGCGCCGGCCCGTGAAGAAGGGCAGCTTCTCCGGCGCTCAGCGCCGAGAAGTCAGCGGCGCGGGGCGGATGAACTTCAGCACCTGCTCGGCGAGCGGATTCGAGGCGCCGCCGAAGTCGGTGATCACCGAGAAGTGATCGTCGAAGGGGCTCTCGAAGGTGGTCACCTCGAGGTGCGCCTGCTTCAGCGCGTCGGCGAAGCGAACGCCGTCGCGCCGGAGGAGCTCGGGGTCTGCGTCGGCCCACGCGATCAGGAAGGGCGGGGGCGTGCCGTGCTCGAGGTGATTGGCGGGCACCGCGTCGCGCCAGACGCTCGCGTCGGCGCCGAAGGCGGGGATCACCATCGGCAACCCTCCGAACAGGGTCGAGCGGCCGAGGTGCTCGACGTCGTACGGCCCCGAGACGCCGATCACTCCCTTCAGCTGTGCCGGCGACCGGTTCAGCTCGGCGAGCCAGCGCGGATCGGTGGCGGCGAGCGCGACCAGGTGCGCTCCGGCGGAGTGCCCCATCGCGAACAGCCGCCGCGGATCGCCTCCGTACTCGGGCGCGTGCTCCATCGCCCAGGCCAGCGCGCGCGAGACATCCCGCACCTGCGCAGGGTGCTTGAACCGCGGCGCCAGCCGGTAGGAGATCACGATCGTCAGCACCCCCTGGGCGGCCAGCCGCCGGCCGAGCTTGATGTAGCTGCCGCCGAGCTGTTGCCGATCTCCCAGCCGCCAGCCGCCGCCGTGCACGAAGACCAGCACCGGGTGCGGCCCCGAGCCGGCGGGCAGGTAGAGATCGAGCCGGTGCTTCTCGCCGTCGAAGTCCGCGCCGCTCCAGTAGGCGACGTCGCGGATCTCGCGGCCCCCCTCACAGACGTCGACGGTCTGCACCGACGCCCGCAGCATGCCGGCGTTCAGCAGCAGGGACCCGAGGAGCAGGGCGAGCAGGCGCACCCGGCTCTCGTAGCAGATTGTGCGCGCCTGGCAGACCCCCGCGCGCGAGCGTGCGGCCAACCGAACACCAGGGCCGCCAGCAGCAGCAGCGGCGAGCCCGACTGACCGCAGCCGCAGCCGCGGGGAGGAGTCAGGTTCTCCCCGCCGTCGGCGCCGCCATCGAGCACTCCGGCGTCTTCGACCCCAGCGTCGGCGTCGCCGGCATCGGCGGCGGCATTGCCGGGCAGGAAGCCACCCCACCAGGTGGCGCAGCGCTGCCCGTCGAAGCCTTTGACCTCCACCTGGAGGTAATAGGCGCCGGCCGGCGGCAGCCCGCGGGGGTTGAACGCGTAGGTGAGGGTGCCGCCGCCGTCGGCGATCGGCAGCCCCTGCACCAGGGTGCCCCCGCCATCCGCGCCATCCGCCCAGCGGAGGGTGATCTCGCCGCGGTCATCCGGATCGTCGACCCTCATCCTCAGCGCGAAGTTGCCGCCGTCCAGCGGGGGCTTCTCGTAGTCCTGGTTCAAGACCCAGATCGCCGGAGGCAGGTTGCCGCCGTCGATCGGCCCGACCGTGATCAGCCCGGCCGACGGGCGCAGGCTCCTGCCCTCGACCCGATCGTCCATCTGCGCGAACGGCTGGTAGCAACCGGGGGCCACCGCGCGCGCGTCCCAGAACACCACGTTGCCCGGGTCGCTCAGCGGAATCGCCAGCGGCCCGAACTGCACGTCCTTCGTCCCGGGGGTGAAGGGGGCGATTCCGTTGCGCGCGGCGAACATCGTCACGTCGGCCAGGTCGGTCGGATCGGGGCTGTCGACCCACTGGACGGCGGTGAAGCCCCCGTCGGTCCGCACCCCCACCCCGGACGGAGTGACGAAGTCGAAGGTGAAGAAATGGGCGCGCGCCGCGAGTGGAGCCAGCAGCGCGAGCAAGACGACCGCACGCATGCCGCCGACTGTATGCGAATCAGCGGGGCAGGTCGGCCCCGTCGGCGCGGGCGAGACAGGCGAGGTAGCGCTTCTCGACCGCCTTGGCGAACCAGGCGGTGGTCAGCTCCCGCCGCAGCTTCGGCGAGTGGAGCGTCACCTCGGGCAGCCGCGCGTAGCTGGCGGTCTTCCGCCGGTGCTCGGCGTACGCCCGCCGCACTGCCGTCCAGGTCCTGGTCTGCTCCAGCTCGGCCGACTTCTCGAGCCGGGCGTCCCGCCGCACCTGCGAGGCGGTCAGCGAAGGGGCGTACTGTTCCCGGAACGCATCGAGCGCGGCGATCGACTTCGTGCCGTCGCTCTTCACCTCGCCCAGCGCGTCGTAGGACAGCAGGTCTCCATCGAGCGCGAGCGCAAGCCCGGTGAGCGCGGCGAGCTGTTCCTGAAAGGCGGCGTTGCGGCTGGCGTAGAAGCCGGCGTTGAAGTCGGCGAACCGGTACAGCGGCAGCTCGTACTGGGCGTCGAACAGCCACAGCCGGGCGGTGCCGTAGAGCAGCCCGCCGCCCCGGGTGTAGAGCTCGTCGCGCACCAGCGAAGGGTCGCGGTTGAGCCGGCGGGCGTGTTCCTCGGAGAAGCGAACGCTCACCTGCATCGAGCCGGCGGTGGTGATCGGGTTGCGCTCGGAGAAGTCGCGGGTGTCGAACAGCGAGGCGCCGAGGTCCGCCCCGGCGTAGAGGATCGGGTGCCGGCGCTTGTGCTCGGCGAGCAGATCCCGGTACAGCCGATCGAGGTCCGCCTCGGTGCGCAGCGACGCGATCCGCGCGTCGAAGGTCTTCCGGGTGCCGGGCGCCTGGACGTCGAGCAGCTCCTTCAAGAAGGCCGGCCCCAGCGGCCCGAGCGCCTGGGCCTTCTGCTCGAGCGCGCGGCGGGCGATCGCCGGCAGGTTGGGCACCTGGGGGTTGGCCTGGAACCCCGACTCCTGGTCGGCGACGGCGATCACCGCGCAGGCGTGCTCGACGTCGATCGGCAGCCGATTGGTGTCGAGCGCCGCCACCAGGTCGCGGGCCCACCCGTCCCTGTCCTGCACCTTCGCCGGCAGCAGCTGCGCCACCTGGTCCGGCTGAAGGCGCAGCGGCTCGGCGGGCCGCGGCCCGTGCGCACACCCCGCCAGCAACAGCCCGAAGAGGAGCGCGCGCTGCATCCGCCCAGTTGTACTCCCGACCCCGCCGGACATTGCGTCGGACCTCGTCAGTCGGGGAAAGGCTCCGAGCGGCGCTTGCGCATCTCGGCCAGCACCTCGTCCAGCGCGGCGGGAGGAAGCGCGGCCACCCTGGGGAAGAGCAGCCGCTCCTCGACGCCCATGTGGTGGGCGAGCAGTTCCTTGAGCAGCTTGAGGTGCTCGCGCAGCGAGACGGCGAGGGTGGGCAGGGTCTGGGGCGCGCGGGCCAGGTACCGGCAGACGTCGACGATCCCCCGGCGGGGCACCTCGGCCAGGCCGTGCCCCTTCTCGAGCTGCCGGATCACCTCGTCGAGCGCCGGATCCTGGCCGAGCAGGCGGGGCCAGAGCGACAGCGCCTCGTCGGTCTCGTGCAGGGGCAGCGCGTGCTGAAAGTACTCGCGCAGGGTGTTGGCGGTGGAGGCCAGATCGGAAGGGGACATCTCCGGCACCCCGGCCAGCCTCGAGGCGAGCTCGAGGAAGCGGAGGATCCGGTGGTGAGCGGCGAGCAACAGCTCGACGACGTTCTCCTTCTCAGCCATCGGTTTGGAGTATCAAGGTCCGCGACCGGATGGGTGAGAAGAAAGCGAATCGATGCCGCTGGGCGCTGCTCGCCGTCGCCGCCGTCTCGGGGATTGCCTGCACCAGGTCCGAGCCCGAGCCGCCCCTGCCGCCGCTGACCAACGAGCTGTTGATCGCGGCCGGCAATGATCCGGCGGTGCTCGCCGAGGGCAAGCAGCTGTTCACCACCGCCTGCATCGCCTGCCACGGCCCGGAAGGGCAGGGGCTGGTCGGGCCCAACCTCACCGACTCCGCCTGGATCAACGGCAGCGCGCCGGTCACCATCCACCGGTCGATCTCGAAGGGAAACCCGGACAAGGGAATGGTGCCGTTCGAGAACCTGCTCGGCGACCGGCAGGTGCGCAAGGTGACGGCGTTCGTGCTGTCGCTGAAGGGGAAGAACCTGCCGGGCAAGCCGCCCGAAGGGAAAGTCGACTAGCCGCTACTTCTTCTCCCCACGGATCTTCTGCGCGACCAGCTCGACCTCGTCGAGATCGCGGACGAAGTGGGCGGCGAACTTGATCAGATCGAACTGGGTGATCAGCCCGACGAGGACGTCGGTGGCGTCGACCACCGGCAGGCAGCCGTACTTGTTGTCGATCATCAGCTTGAGCGCCGCGGTGAGCCGGGTGTGCGGGCCGACGGTCGACACTCCGGTGGTCATCACGTCGCCCGCGCGCACCTCCATCGCTCCCTCGCGGCTCCGATCGGCGAACACCTTCAGCAGATCGCGATGGGTCACCAGCCCGACCAGCTTGCCGGCGCTGTTGACCACCGGCAGGTGGCGGATCCGGCCCCGGTTCATGAACGTGTCGGCCTGGGCGAGGTTGTCGTCCGGCTTCAGCGTGATCAGCTCGCGCGTCATCAGGTCTTCGACGAGAAACATGGTGATTCCCCCCGGGTGGGTCAGTGCTTCTTCAGCGCGTCTTCCAGCGGAGCCAGCTCGGTGGTGCCCAGCTTCTTGGTCCACTCGATCACCGTCGTCTGCCAGCCCATGCCGGTGAAGTTCGGCCCGACGTCCTTGCTCTCGATCTCGAACCCGTCGCCGCCGAAGTACAGGTAGTCGAGCGTCGCGACCTTGTACTTCTGCGCCGGGTCCAGCTTCTGCCCGGCCGCGTCGACCCAGCCGCCGGCCTTCTTCTCCGCGCCGATCACCCGCGCCTCGGGGTTCTCGAACGCCTTGATCAGATCGACGCCCTTGAGCGTCGCCACCACTACCGAGTTCTCGAACGGAATCACGTCGTAGACGTTCGACTGGGTCAGCTTCCCGGCCGGCAGGCCCTGGCGCATCCCCTTGCGGTTGATCAGCCCGAAATCCGAGGCGGTCTGCTCCTTGATCGCCCGGCCCAGCCAGGCGCTCATCGCCGGGTCGGTCTGCTCGAGCTTGCCGCGCAGCGCGCCGATCTCTTCTCCCAGCGAGGCGTCGCGGCGCGCCTTCCACCCGGCGATCGCCCTGGCCAGCTGGGGCTCGGGGGGCGGCGCGCTGGCGTCGTTGACGACCTCGAACGCCTCGCCCGAGACGTGGGCGAGCTTCTTGTCCGCGGCGAAGGTCAGCTTCACCGCCACGTAGTCGTTGAAGTGGCGGCCGGGGTAGGCGAGCACCGCGGTGCCGGCCTTCTCGGGGAAGGTGCCGTCGCAGGCGCGGCCGGCGACCACCGCCGCGTTCCACTCCGGGTGCTTCTCGACCGTCGGGGCCAGGGTGGCGAGGCAGTTGTCGGTGAGGATCACGATCGCGTGGGCCCCGGCGAGCTGCGCGGCCGGCACCGCCTGGATCAGCGCCGCCTCGTCCTCGAGCACCTCGAACCCTGCGCTGCGGCCGGCCATCAGGGTGGTGATCGACTTCTTGCTGGTGAGCCCGATCACCGCCACCTTCACCCCGGCCCGGGTGAAGACCTTCATCGGCTGCAGCCCCATCGCCTTCGCGCCGTCGTCCCTGGCGCGCAGATCCGCCGCCAGGTACGGGTAGCCGCCCTTCTTGGCGTTGGCGATGAACTGCTGGCGGCCGAAGTCCAGCTCGCGGTTGCCGAACGCCGAGGCCGCGTAGCCCATGTACGCCATCGCCTCCGCCGCCGGCACCGCGCGGAAGTAGGAGGAGATCGAAGCGCCGTTGCCGTTGTCGCCGGTCGAGATCACCAGGGTCTTCGCGCTCGGGCAGGCGCCGGCACCCTCGGTCACCGCGCCCGGGCAGTGGCCGTGCAGCGCGATCCACCGGCCGAGCAGGTGGGCGGCGCCGCCGCGGCTGATCCCCTGATCGTCGGGGTTGGGCAGCAGGTAGCCGTTCTCCGCGCCGGTGATCAGCAAGGTGAGCTCGAGGTCCTTCGAGGGCGGCGGCGCGGCGTCGGGGTTCGAGGCCTGACGTTGGGGACAGCCGCAGAGGGCGATCACCGAAGCGAAGAGACAGACGCGCGAGATCATGGCCCGTTGGCTTACTACATCGCAGGCGCCCTCAGGCCTTCAGCTCCAGTCGGTTCCTGACCAGATGGAACTGTGGGAGGGCGCTGTGGGGTTAAGGTCTCCAACCATGACCGACGAAGAGAAAGGCAGGAAGCTGCTCACCGCCGTCGAGCGCATCGTCGCCTCCAGCGACAGCATCCGGGCCACCGTCGAGGCGGCGCGGGCGAAGGTGAAAGGCGAACTGCGAGGCGAGGCGCTGCGCGAGGCGACGGCGCGCGAGCTGATCCGCGGCTACTCGAACCGGGCGGCGATCGCCGGTGGCGCCTCGGGCCTGCCGGGGCTGATTCCGGGCTTCGGCTCGATCGCGCTGGCGATCGGCGGCGGGCTGGCCGAGCTGACCTTCCTGCTCAAGTGGGAGGTCGAGATGGCGCTCGGCTTGAGCCACCTCTACGGCTTCGACATCGATGATCCCCGCGAGCGGCAGCTGGGCTACCTGATGGCCAGCGTCGGCACCTACGACGCGACCGGGAAGAACTTCTTCGTCGACGTGATGAAGGTCGAGGGGACGGCGATCTGGAACTACGCCCCCCGCGCGGCCGGCCGGATGGTGGTCAGCGCGATGGCGATGGTGGCGGCGATCTACCTGTGGCGCGGGCTGCTCAAGGCGGTGCCCTTCGTCGGGATGGCGGTCGGCAGCTCGATGAACAAGGTGCTGACCACCCGGGTGGGGGCTCGCTGCATGCGCGACTGCCGGACCCGGCGCGAGCTGATGGCGGATGCGCCGAAGCCGGTCGCCGCGGCGGCGGCGGCGAAGAAGTCGAAGGCGAAGCCGAAGCCGAAGGCCAGCGCGAAGCCGAAGTCGAAGGCGAAGGCCGCGCCGGCCAAGGTCCCGTCGATCGACGACCTCAACTGATTGTGGCTATGATCTTTCCTTTCGGCCGGGCGGAGAGGGGAGTTCAACCAAATGAGTGAGCAGTCGAAGCCGAGCCGCTTTCGCAAGCGGCCGCTGTTGGTCGCCACCTTCGGAGTGGCGGTGGTCTCGGTCGCCGCGTGCGGCGGCTTCACCAGCGGGAACCTGATGGCGCCGAAGTGTCCCGATGGGGGCTTCGACACCACCGGGAACAACTGCCTGCCGGCCGCGGACGCGGGGACCACCGACGGCGGCGGGAAAGATGGCGGCAGCTCGGACGGCGGCGCCGGCGGAGACAGCTGAGCCGATGGCGTCGGAGCTGTTCGAGCTGAGCATGCTCGGCGGGGCGGTCGAGCGCCGCTACCGCCGGCTCCGGCCCGAGGTGGATCGGCTCCCCTGGGGCACCCTCGACGTGACGAAGTACTCGGCGGCGGTGTTGAACGTCGCCCGCACCACGTGGACCGAGGCGGCCTTTCAGGAGCACCGCACCGCAGCGGCGTGCGCGGCGACCCTGAAGGCGCTGATCGCCGCTCGCGCGCCGCTGGATCTGATCGCGATGGCGACCCGGTTCCCGCTCGACGAGATGGTGCACGTCGAGATGTGCGCCCGGCTGGCGATGGAGCTGGGAGGCGGCGCGCCGCTCGAGCACGATCCGCTCGACCTGATTCGCGAGCCGGACCCGAAGCTGCCGGCGCTGCTGCAGGCGGCCGAGCTGGTGGTGCGGAACTTCTGCGTCGGCGAGGCGCTCTCGATTCCGATGCTGCGCGGCTCGTGGCACGCGGCCGGGCATCCGCTGATCAAGGCGGTGCTGGGGCGGATCGTGAAGGACGAGGCGGCGCACGGGCAGTTCGGCTGGTTCTTCCTCGAGTGGGCGGGCGAGCTGCTGACCGACGCCGACCGCACCCATCTCGCGCAGCAGGCGGGGCTGACGATCAACGCGGTCACCGAGCGGTGGAAGCAGATCAAGCCGCTGGAGGACTCGCAGGATCCCGAGCGGCTGGGGTGGATGGAGTCGGCCAGCTACGTCGCGCTCGCCCGGCGGTCGATGCAGACCAGCGTGATCGCGCCGCTCAAACGCCACGGCATCGACGTCGCAGCGTGGCTCGCCTCTTAAGAGGCCACCCGCTCGACCTCGCGGTCTTCCGGGTCACGGTCTTCCTCGTGGTGCTCGGCAGCCCGGATCTCCACGGGGCGTGGAGGTGGGCGGGGCTCCCTGCCGGCGCGCGGATGCCGCTGCCCGGGTGGGACTGGGTGCTGGGCGCCTGGCCGCCGAGCCTCGAGGCGGCGCGAATCGTCTATGGGATCTTCCTCGCCTGCGCGGTGCTGGGGCTGGTCGGCGCGCTGACCCGGGTGGCGACGGTGGGGGCCGCGCTCTGTGGTGCGTGGCTGCTGGGGCTGCCGCAGATGTCCGGGCAGGTGCTGCACACCCACCACCTGGTCTGGTTTCTGGCGTTGCTCGCGGCGAGCCCGTGTGGGGACGCCCTGTCGGTCGACGCGCTGGTGCGGCGGCGGAGGGGCGAGGCGCCGCGGGGAGAAGGGGTGGAGTACGGGCTGCCGCTGCGGCTCTTGTGGGTCTCGGTGGGGCTGCTGTTCTTCTTCGCCGGGTTCTGGAAGCTGCAGGCGGGAGGGTGGGCGTGG
>JAGSPQ010000755.1 GCA_018262385.1 Myxococcaceae bacterium
AATGGCCGGCCTCTCGGCGGCGTACCACTTGCTGGGCCGCAGCCCGGGGGCGCGGGTGGTGGTGCTGGAGGCAACCCGGATCGGCGCTGGAGCGTCCGGCCGCAGCACCGGGATGCTCGGCCCCGGAGTCGGCCAGAGCCTGCCGGCGCTGGTGAAGTCGCGGGGGCCGGCGGCCGCGCGGGCGCTGTACCGGGCGACGCTCCGGGCGGTCGACGACGTCGAAGCGCTGGTGAAGTCCGAAGGCCTCGACTGCGAGCTGGAGCGCACCGGGCAGCTGGTGATCGCGCGGTCGGGGACGCGGCTGACCCAGCTCGCGGCGCTGCTGGAGGAGCTGGGGCTGCCCGGCCAGGCGCTGGACGAGGCGGCGCTCGCCCGGCGGATCACGCTCACCCCCGCGCGCCTGAAGCAGGGTCCGGCTGCGGTGCTGTTGCCCGACGCCGGCACGCTCCACCCGGGCAAGCTGCTCGCGGGCCTGGCGCAGCGGATCGTGGCCCGGGGCGGCACGATCCTCGAGGGCGCAAAGGTCACCTCGGTCGGCCGCGATCGCCCGGTCCGGCTGCAGCTCGACGGCGGCGGAGAGGTGATCGCCGACGACGTGGTGATCGCCACCGCCGGCTACACCCCCGGCCTCGGGCTGCTCCACGGGCGGGTGCTGCCGGTGCACCTGCAGGTGGTGGTGACCGAGCCGCTGCAGCCCGAGGCGCTGGCGGCGATCGGCTGGAAGCACCGCGAGGGCGTGCTCGATGCGCGGCGGATCTTCAATTACTTCCGGCTCACCTCGGACGACCGGATCGTCTTCGGCGGCGGAGCCCCGCGCTACCAGTGGGCGGGCGGGCTGGACGACGCGGGCGCGGCGAAGGCGCTTGGCCGGCTGGAAGCCGAGCTGCATCGGACCTTCCCCGCGAAGCTGAAGGTGGCGGGCGGCTGGACGGGAGTGATCGGCTACGTCGCCGACGCGCTGCCGGCGATCGAGCGCTGGGTCGACAACGCGGCAGTGGTTCACGTCGTCGGCTGGTGCGGCCATGGGGTCGCGCTGTCGCTGGCGTCGGGCGCGTGGGTGACGAAGCTGCTGTGCGACGGGGCGGTGTCGGAAGACCTGCCCTGGTACCGCTCGAATCCGCCGCTGGTGCCGCTCGAGCCGGTGCGGTGGCTGAGCTTCCGCGCGGCGGTGGGCGTGATGGGGATGCTGGACCAACTGGGTTGAAGAGGAGACTCGCCATGGCCGCTGACTTCGAGGTGCTGATCGTTGGAGGAGGCGTCGGTGGCGCGGCGCTCGCGCTGGCCCTCGCGCATGCCCACCCGGTGCGGGTGCTGGTGATCGAGCGGCGCCCGGGGCCCGGGAACATCAACCGCGGCGACAGCCTGCTGCCGGCGGTGACCCGGCACCTGAAGTCCTGGGGCGCGCTCGACCGGTTCCGGGCGGCGGGCGCGAACCCGGTCAGCAAGATGCAGGTCTTCCACCACCAGGCAGGCCGGCTGCTCGAGGCGCCGCTGGTCGGCCCGGACGGCTCGCCCTACCTGGTGTTGCCGCACCCGGAGATCGAGCGGACCCTCGCCGACGCCGCGCGCGCGACCGGGCGGGTCGAGTTCCGCTTCAAGACCTCGCTGCGCACCCTGCTGCAGAGCGACGGCCGGGTGCGCGGGGCGCGGATCGTCGACGGCAACGGAGTGGAAGAGACGGTGAACGCGCGGCTGGTGGTGGGCGCCGACGGAGCGAGCTCGGCGGTGCGCGAGCAGCTCGACGTCCCGTTCCTCTCGGTGCCGTACGACACCGGCTACTACATCATCGAGCTCGAGCGCCCCGCGGCGTACGAGGACGCGATGCGGCTCGACCTCCACCCCGACGGGGCGGTGATGACGATGCCGCAGACCCGCGCCACCGTCGGAGCGGCGGTGCTCGTTCACCCCGCCCAGCGCGCGCTGTTCCAGTCGGGCAGCACCGAGGCGAAGCTCGAGGCGATCTGGAGCCGGGCGCCGATCCTCGAGGGGATGGCGGCCATTCCGCGAGGCGCCCACCTCTATCGGCTGCACCGCGGCCACGCGACCCGCTACGTCGCACGTGGCGCGGCGCTGATCGGCGACGCGGTCCACGTCACCAACCCCACCGCCGGCCAGGGGATGACGATGGCGATCGAGGACGGAGCGGCGCTGGCGCAGAAGCTCGCTCCGCTGCTGGCGACGGCAGAGAGCGAGGCGCGGCTGGATCGCGGGCTGGCCGAGTACGAGCAGGAGCGCCGCCCGGTGAACCGCGAGCTGGTGCGGTGGTCGCACTGGATGGGCCGGTTCTTCTCGGAAGGTGGAGAGCTGGGCGACGAGATCCGGCGGCGGCTGTTCGCGTTCGGGATGACCCCGATCGGCAAGGCGATTCACCGCACGGTGTGGAACCGGGTCGCCACGCGGAAGGCGTCATGATCGCCGCCGTCCGCACCGCGCTCGGAGGCCAGCTGCGCTCGCTGGTCCTCTTCGGCAGCTGCCTGTCGCCCGCGACCCGCCGCCCCGGCAGCATTCCGGATCTGTTCGCGGTGGTGGACGACCTCGACGCCGCGCTCGGCGCGCTGGAGGTCGGCAAGCTGGGCCGCTGGGTCGCTCCGCTGCTGCCGCCGGTCACCCTCGCGCTCCAGTCCGAGGCGGGGCCGATCGCCAAGCTCAACGTGATCGACGCCCGCACCCTCGCCCGCGAGCTCGGCGCCGAGAATGATCTCTACCTCGCCGGCCGCCTCGGCAAGCGCACCGAGTGCCTCTGGGCGCGGGACGAAGCCTGCCGCCGCGAGATCGATCACCTGCGCGCCGAGGCCCGCCGCACGATCGCGCGGGTCGCCCTGCTCGGCCTGCCCCGCCTGACCACCCTCGAGCCGGTGCTGCGCCGCTGCGTGAGCCTGTCCTACGAGGCGGAGCCCCGGCCCGAGCGCCCGGCGAAGATCCGCGCCCTCTACGACGCCTTCGCCGACTGGTACCCGCCCCGCTACGCGCCGCTGCTGACCGCGCGGGCCCTCGAGCTGGGGATCGCGATCCAGGGCGAGTCGCTGATCGACAAGCGGCCGGATCAGATCCGAGCGGCCGAGGCACGGGGGCTGTCGTCGCTGCTGCGCAGGTCGTGGCTGCGGGCGATGGCGCGCTGGCCGAAGGGGATCCTGCTGTACCGCGGCTGGTTCCCGTACCTGGTCGGCAAGCTGCGCCGCGCGTGGGCGTTCTGACTTTCGTTGCGATGGGAGAACCGAAATGACGACTCTTGAACAGACCGAGCACGAGACCCTGCGGACCTTCCTCTCTTCCGCCTGGTTCGCCGAAGACGAAGCAGTGCCGACCGTGGCGCGG
>JAGSPQ010000079.1 GCA_018262385.1 Myxococcaceae bacterium
CCACCGCCACCGCCACCGCCACCGCCACCGCCACCGCCACCGCCACCGCTGCCGCCACCGGTCGCCGCCCCGCCGCCGCTGCCACCGACCCCACCGCTGCCACCGACTCCGCTGCCGCCGCTGCCGCCGCCGCCACCGCCGCCGCTGCCACCGCTGCCACCGCTGCCACCGACTCCGTTGCCGCCTCCGACTCCGACGCCGCCTCCGACTCCGACGCTGCCTCCGCCTCCGCCTCCGCCTCCGACTCCGACTCCGACTCCGCCTCCGCCTCCGACGCCGCCCCCGACGCCGGCCGCCCCGCCGCCAGCGCCCGCATCGCTGCTGGTGCCGGGCCCGCCACAGGCCGCGAGGGCCACCAGCAACAGGATCGAGAACGGTCGCCTTCCCGCGTCACGCAAGGCGGGTAGGAAACCAGCAGCGAGCAAGTGGACGCGGGAGGGTCGAGTCATGCCGGGCGATACAGCAACGGCCGTACCGAGTTCCGCCCGCCGCAACGGCTCAGGAACACGAGGCTCTCGGCCGGCCAGTGGCCTGAGGGGCCAAAGCGGCCCGGGGTTGTGACCTGCCAGGTCACCGCCCTCGGGCTACTGACTCTTCAGCTGGTACTTGCGCATCAGTCGATACAGGTACGCCCGATCGACGCCCGCGGCCTCGGCCGCCTGCGCCACCCGCGCCGGGTACTGCTTCAGCAGCGCCGCGATGTACTGCCGCTCGAAGTCCTCGATGAAGGATTGCTTCGCGACCGTGAAGGGCACCGCCGGATTCACCTCGAGCGGCTCCCGCGGCCCGCGCTGGACGGGCGGGTTGAACGGCACCGCCTCTTGAAACAGCAGACAGCGCTCGAGGTGGTTGCGCAGCTCGCGGACGTTTCCGGGCCAGGCCGAGCCGTTGAGCGTGGCGAAGAACGCAGGCGTACAGATCGCCGGCAGCTCGTCGCTCTTGCCCAGCTCCTTGAGCAGGTGCTCGGCGAGCAGCGGCAGATCTTCCGGGCGGCTCCTCAGCGCAGGCAGGTGAATCCGCAGCACCGCGAGCCGAAAGTAGAGGTCTGAGCGGAAGCGGCCTTCGTTGATCTCCGTTCGAAGGTCGCGATTGGTGGCGGCGATCAACCTCACGTCGACGGGGAAGGGGGTGTTCGACCCCAGCCGCCGCACCTCGCGCTGCTCGAGCACCCGCAACAGCTTCGGCTGCAGATCCACCGGCAGCTCTCCGATCTCGTCGAGCAAGACCGTGCCTCCGTTCGCCTCTTCGAACGCCCCGACCCGCCTGGCCTCGGCGCCGGTGAACGCGCCGCGCTCGTGGCCGAAGAGCTCGCTCTCGAGGAGGTTGGCCGGCAGCGCGCTGCAGTCGATCACCACCAACGGGCGATCTCGGCGGGCGGACGCGCTGTGAATCGCGGCGGCCGCTCCTTCCTTTCCGGTGCCCGTCTCGCCTTCGAGCAGCACCGTGATGTCGGACTTCGACGCCCGCTCCAGCTGCGCGAAGGTGGTCCGCATCGCCACCGATTTTCCCAGCAGCGTGCCGAAGCGCTCTTCGCTCGAGGCCTCGATGCGGTTCTGGGCGCGATCGAGCTCGAAGCGCACCGCCGAGCCGCCGACGCGAATCACCGAGCCTTCCCGCACAAACGCCTCCAGCACCGACACCCCGTCGACCGAGGTGCCGTTCTTGCTCCCGAGGTCCTTCACCGTCGCGCCGCGCGCGTCCACCCGCACCTCGCAGTGGAACCGGGACACCGTCGAGTCCTCGAGGACCACCTCGTTCGAGGGGTGCGACCCGATCGAGCACGCCTCTCGCGTCGACTGCCAGGTGAACGGGGCGGTTGCCCCTTCGACCCCCACGAGGCGGAAGCGTTGAACGTCGATCCCCGGCCGCTGGGGGTGGACGCTGGCCTCGGTGCTGCCATCGTCGAAGGAGCTCATGGGCGCGCGATGTTAGCTGGGTCAAGGCGCGACGGTGACGCGGGTCACGATCGGGTACTGGCTTCGCGAATCGATCACCCGCAGCTGGTAGTCGCCCGGCGGAACCGAGGGCATGAAGAACTCGATCGGCTTCACCAGCGCGCCCTGCACGTCGGTCGAGCCGCGGCCGAGCACCCAGTTGTCCGGAGACAGCGTCACCACCACCCCGGCGTCCGCGGCGAAGTTGTCGCCGGTGACCGTGCCGCTCATCCCGGCGCGAAACGTCGCCGGGCTCACGCTGACCACCGGACCATAGAATTCGACGTTCTCCGGCTGGATCCCCGACGAGAGGCCCGCGATCACCATCAGCCGCCCATCGGGCAACCGGTGCACCGAGCAGCTCTCGCGGTCTTTCTGGAGCCCAGCGAGCCCGACCCACTTGTCGATCGGCGGCGGGTAGTACGCCTCGACCGTGCGCAGCGAGCCCCCGGCCGATCCGCCAATCACCCACAACCGGCCGTCGGCGGCTTCGATCGCCGCGGGGCCCGTGCGTGGCGTCGGCAGCGGAGCGGCCTTCACCCATACGTCCTGGCCCGGCAGGTAGTGCTCGACCACCCCGAGCGGTCCACTGCCGACGGTCCCGCCCACCGCGAACAACGTGCCGTCGGACATCGCCGCGAGCGCGAGCGCAACCCGTCCCACCGGCAGCCCCTGCGCCGAGGTCCAACCGCCATCCGCGGTCAGCACCTCGACGCGATCCGACGGGTTGCCCGCCTCGAAGCCGCCCGCGACGTAGAGCCGGTCGCCGCTCACCGCGACTCCCGGCTCGGAGTGCGCGGCGGGAAGCGGCGGGCCCGGCGTCCACGTCGCCTCCCCGGGAATCAAAGTGTCGACGCGCGTCGGCGACGGGGAGCCGCCCACCGCCCACAGCCGGCCCGCCAGATGGCCAAGGCCCAGCCCGGTGCGGGCCAGCGGCAGGGCCGGGCCGGTTCGGAAGGCGTCGAGCTGCGCGTCGTAGATGTCGACCCGCGCGAGCGGGGTGCCGGACTCTCCGCCGACGACGAAGACTCCGCCATCGGGGACCAGCGCGGCCCCGAAGCCCCAGCGGTTCGGCTTGAGCGTCGTGCCCACGCGCCAGAACGGGGGGCCGGACGCGAGCGCGCAGATCCCCTGGCTCGCGCACGCGGTGCTCTGACAGTCGGAGTCGGTCAGGCACCGGATCCCGGGGCCGCAGGCGGGGCACTGGGTGCCGCCGCAGTCGATGCCGGATTCATCGCCGTCCTGACGGGAGTCGAGGCACAGCGCCGGCAGCGAGAGGTCGAGGGTGAGGCCGACGCGCTGGTGCGCCACGCTGGTGACGTTGCCGGTTGCGCTGCGCCTTCGGCCGTCCACGTCGATCGCCTCGACGCGAAGCTGCAGCGGTGCGGCGCGGTCGGCGATCGGGATGATCAGCCGATCGGGCAGCTGCACTTCTCCTCCGTCCGGAACCAGGTCCCGGGAGGCGTCGATCGCCAGCGCGGCCGACTGCACCCAGACCGTCAGCGTGCGGAAGCGGGTCGACGGCGTGCAGTCGAGCTGCAGCTCGAGGCTGGTCGGGGAAGGCTGGCAGGCCGCGAGCAACAGCAACCCCAGGGCGGCAGCGGAGCGCATCGGTGGACTCGGCCCACCGTAGCCGCAGTGGATCATCGCGACCAGATGATAGTCTCGCCGCCAATGTCCGCCCGGCTGGCTGTGCTCTGTGTGCTGATCAGCGGGGCCGCGGCAGCCGCCGACACCGACCCGCTGCAGCGGGCGCAGACCCACTTTCGTGCCGGCAAGACCCTCTACGACCTGGGCAACTTCCAGGACGCGATCCGGGAGTTCGCCGCCGGCTACGCGCTCGCGCCGCGCCCGGAGTTCTTGATCAACCTCGCCCAGGCCTACCGGCGCGCCGGCGAGCTCGAGCAGTCGAAGGAGATGTTTCAGCGCTACCTCGACAAGGCGCCGGCCAATGCCCGTGAGCGGCCCCAGGTGCGCGCGATGATCGCCGAGCTCGAGACGGAGCTCGCTGCCCGGAAGGCCGCTGCGCCGGCCGAGCCCGCGGTGCCCGATCGCCCGGTGGTCGCGGCGCTCGTGCCCGAGCCGCAGGCCAGCCTGCCTCCGCCGCCTCCTCCTCCCACCGCGGCGGCTGAAGTGCACGGGACCAACCCCCTCGTCTGGATCATTCCGGTCGCGCTCGCGGTCGTCGCGGCGGGAGTCGGGGTGAGTGTGTACGTCGCCACCCGGCCTCCGGCCGATCCCTGCGCAGGGGCCGGCGGCCTGGGTTGCTTCGATCTCCGGCCCCGGTGAGCGCCTCGGGCCCGCCACTGTCGTTCGGGCGCTTCGTGCTGCTCGAGCTGCTCGGCCGCGGAGGCATGGCCGAGGTCTGGAAGGCGAAGCTCGAGGGCGCGGGCGGCTTCTCGCGCACCGTGGTGGTGAAGCGGATCCTTCCCCAGTTCGCCGCGGATCCGCACTTCGCCCAGATGTTCCAACGGGAAGCCCGACTCTCGTCTCAGCTGACGCACGCCAACATCGTGCAGGTGTTCGAGTTCGGCGAGCACGCGGGCGAGGCGTTTCTCGCGATGGAGTACCTCGAGGGCCGCGACCTCACCCGCACGCTCTCCGCGGCGATCCAGACCGGCGTCCCGCTGGGGCCCGGGCTGGCGGTCTTCCTGGTGCGCGAGATCGCCCGCGCGCTCGCCTACGCCCACGCGCTGAAGAACGAGAAGGGCGAGCCGCTGGGCCTCATTCACCGGGACGTCAGCCCGTCCAACGTGCTGCTCGGCTTCGACGGCTCGGTGAAGCTGCTCGACTTCGGGATCGCCAAGGCGCTCGCCGAGACCGCGGAGCGCACCGCGACCGGCACCTTCAAGGGCAAGGTCGGCTACGCCGCGCCCGAGCACGCCGATGGGAACGAGATCGATTCCCGCGCCGACCTCTTCGCGTTGGGCGTGGTGCTGCACGAGGCGCTGGTGCTCAAGCGGCTCTTCAAGGGCTCGTCGGACATCCAGACGCTTGGCCTGGTGCGGCAGGCGAAGGTGCTGCCGCCGTCGAAGCAGAACCCGGCGGTGCCGCCCGAGCTCGATCGGATCTGTCTGAAGGCGCTCGCCCGCCTCCCCGAGGATCGCTACCCCGACGCCGGCGCGCTCGCCAATGATCTGGATCCGCTCGTCCACCAGCTCCAGTTCGGCCCCACCCAGCTGGCGAAGCTGATGCGCACCCTGTTCCCGGTGGAGACGCGAGCGAAGACCGAGGCGGTGGTGGAGCTCGCCACCCGCACCGTCCTGCCTGCGCGGCGGCCGCTCTGGCGCCTGATGCTGATGTTCGGAGCGCTCGGGCTGGTCGTCGCGATCGCCGGCCTGCGCCTGTGGCCCGAGGCGGCGCCGCCCGCCCCGCTTCCGCAGGTGGAGCTGCAGCCACCTCCTCCCGCGTTGCCCGTCGCGCCGCCGCCCGTCGTTCCACCGCCCACCGAGGTCCCGCTCGTCGAGCCCGCGCCGAGGCAGGTGGCCCCGAAGAAGGTGCGCGCGCCCGCGGCGAAGCCCAAGCGCAAGGCCGCGGACCTCAAAGGCGGCGAAGTGGTGGATCCGTTCTCACGGTAGGAGGCCGGGCCAGGCGCCGGTGGTGAGCGCCGGGTCGAGCGCCACTCCGAAGCTGTTGGTCTGCACGCCGAACAGCTGGCAGATCGAGACCAGCACCTGGTTGTGCGAGGTGAGGGCGAGCGTCGGCGCCTGGCAGTAGGGCGAGCTGGGCGGGCAGTCGGCGGCGGCCTTGATCCGGCGGCCGAAGGCGAGCTTGCCGTTGGCCCCACCGGCGAGGACGAGGGGGATGTTGCGCGTGCTGTGGAGCGACGGGTTGCCCATGTCGCTCCCCGAGAGGATCACGGTGTGGTCGAGCGCTCCGGCCTGGTCGAGCTTCTGCATCAGGCGCGCGATCTTTCCGTAGAAGAACCGGTTGAGGCGCCCGAGCTGAACCTGGGAGGCGACCGCGGCCGCGGTGGTCTCGGTCGAGTAGGTGTGGGCGACGCCGTTGTGGGTGTCGGCCGGCAGGCTGATTCCGTCCACCGAGATGATCCGGCCCGGGTCGTTGAGGAACAGCGTCGCGAAGCGGGTCAGGTCGCAGCTGATCGCCTGGGCGAGCAGGTCGATCATCAGATCCATGATCCGCTCGAAGTACGGCTCGCCGCCGTTGTACGCGTAGAGCTTCGGGAAGTTCAGCGCCGGGTCGGCGTTGCCGGTGGGCTTTGGGCGCGCCGGAGGGGAACAGGTCGCCGGGGCCACCGTCGCCAGGCGCTGCTCGATCTCCCGGATCGCGCTCAGGTGCTGCTCGAGCTTCAAGCGCTCGGGCGCCGCGAGCCGGTTGGACAGCCCATTGAGGTCCCCGCGCACGAAGTCGATCACGCTCTGGCCACGGCGGCGCGCCGCGAGCGCCTGCGCGTTGGAGGCGGTGCCCATCAGCGAGCCGAACACCGAGTCGAACACCGCGACCGGGTCGATCGAGCTCTTGATCACCGCGCCGCCCGGGCCGTGGGCGATCGCGTCGGCGTTGGTGTCGCCCTCGGTGCCGACGCCGAGGTTCAGGGTCGGAAAGCGCGTCGCGTTGCCGAGGCCCTTCGTCCTGGCGAGGTACTGGTCGATCGACTCGCACTGCGCGTTGTGATCTCCGCCGGTGGTGGCCGAGCCGGTGAAGAGGCACGAGGCCGCGCCGTGGCCCGAGGTGCCGCTCCGTTCGGCCACCGCCAGATCCACCCCCTCGAAGGTGATGATCCGATCCTTGAAGCTCTTGCCGTAGATCGCCGGCGAGTCGAAGGGCGTCAGCGCGCTGTTGGCGAAGTTCAGGTCGAAGGCCGTCGCGGTCTCGGTGGCGCGGCGCGCGTAGCTCTCGGCGGAGACTCCATGCGGGTGGTAGACGCCGATGAAGCACAGCGCAGGCGGCACCCCCTGCGCGCGCGCGATCGAGCTGTGCAGCAGCTGACCGACGGGCAGGGTGGCAAAGCCACCGAGGGCCTTCAAGATGCTGCGGCGGGCGAGCTTCACTGGATCCTCCGGATCACGAACGAGTCACTCTGGGCGTAGTCGATCATCAGCTCGGCGATCTTCGCGTCGCGGGCGCTGGGCAGCTCCCGCACCCCCTCGAGGAAGGTGCGCTCCTCTGCCGGGTCGGATCTTCCCGAGGCGAAGCGAAACAGCTGGCGCTCGAAGCAGGCGGCGACGGTGCTCGACGACGCCAGTCGCGCCGCGAGGCCGGCCGCATCGACGAACGGGCCGGTCGCATCACCCGCCCCGAGCAGCGTGCCGCTGGGATCGATCGGCTTGCCGTTCTCGGTGGTGCGGTATCGACCGACCGGGTCGAAGCTCTCGAGGGCGAAGCCGATCGGGTCGAGCAGGCTGTGGCAGCCGGCGCACGCCGTGCTCGCCGAGTGCACCGCGAAGCGCTCGCGGGTGGTCCGGGTGGGGTCCGGCGCAGGCACCACCAGCTGCCCGAGGTTCGACGGCAGCGGCAAGTCCTGGCACAGCAACTTCCTTCGCACCGCGGCGGCGCGCTTGATCGGTGCCGTCTCGTTGGGGTGGGCGTTGGCAGAGAGGAATGCTCCGGCGAGCAGCAGCCCCCGCCGCCCGGCGGGCTGGGTCACCCGCCCGGTGCCCGGGAGGCCATAGAACGTCGCCAGCGCAGGCGTGACCACCGTGGTGTCGCTCGAGAGCAGGGACTCGAGCGTCCCGTCACCCTCGAAGACGACCGCGTCGATGATCGCGCGGCTCTCGGCGAGCATGTCGTCGCGAACGCCAACCCACTGCGGGAACAGGGCGGTGTCTTTCGGGGTGAGAGCCACCGAGTCGGCGCTCAGCCACTCGAGCAGCAGCCGGGAGACCTGGAGCCGCCCAGCCGGCGCAGCGAGCAGCCTCCGCACCGCCGCTCCGCGTCCGGCGGCGACGTCGAGCGTGCCCGCCTTGCCTTCCGCCATCAGGGCCGCGTCCGCCGGCGCGCCGGTGAAGAGGAACGCGAGCGAGGTGGCCAGCTCCTCGCCGGTGAGCCGGGTGGTGTCGGACGGTGAAGGGCCGCCGAGCTCGGTGAGGTAGAGGAAGGACGCCGACTGGAGCACCGCCGTGATCACCAGCTCGATCCCGCTGGCCCAGGTGCTGTCCAGCGCGCCGGCGCGGTACACCTGCAGCAGCGCCGCTTCTTCCGCGGGAGTGGGGGTGCGCCGAAACGCGCGCTGGGCGAAGTCGTGAATGAAGCTGCCCGCGCACGCCTCCGAGCCGGTGGCGGTCGCGCAGGGTGCGAGCGCGCTCAGCCGCTGCAGCACTGCCTGGTGGGCGAGGGTCGGCGCCGCATTCCACAGCGCGTCGGCCTGCACGCTGTCCACCCGCTGGTTCCCGTTGCGGGTGAAGCCCGACTGGCGAATGTCCGCCCCCAGTCCGGTGGTCAGGGCGGTGGCGGGAAGACCGAGCAGCCGCGCCGCGGCGACGTCGAGCTCCCACTGGCTCAGTCGCCGGATCCCCGCGGGCGGAAACACCTTCGGGCCCACAGGCGCGGGCAGGGGATTCTCCGGCGAGGGCTCCACCGGCAACGCAGGATCCACCGGGGCCGGGGTGGCCGGAGCGTCGAGTTCCGGTTTACCGCCGCTGGTCTCGATCAGCCCGGTGCAGCCACTGAGCGCCACGACGACCAACCAGCAGGGAAGGGTGCGTTCCATTCGCCGGCCAAACAGCAACGGTCATGCCGGAGAACTGCGCGCTGCAAGCGGCCGGGAACTCGAGGGGGAGGTGACGCCAGTGGCGTGGCAGGCCAATCCCCTTCGAGCTTGTGACCTCCGAGGCCACTGTCTGCGCTCATGGGCCGGGGGTGAGCTCGAGCGCGATCGGCTCGCCGGAGCCGGGTGTGTCGAGCTCCAGCCCCCGCGCGGTCCGCCTCAGCGTGCAGCCGCC
>JAGSPQ010000756.1 GCA_018262385.1 Myxococcaceae bacterium
GCCGCCGGAGAAGGCAGCGGTCTGGGGTTGGCGATCGTTGCGTCGATCGTCCGCGCTCACCAGGGGACGCTGACGCTGAAGAGCGAAGCGGGGCTCGGCACCCAGGTGCTGATTCAGCTGCCGGCGCATCCGTCGTTTCCTCCTGACCCCGAGCCGACGAGAACGACCGCCCTCGTTTCGTGAGCAGCCCGATCAGTTCGGATCGGGACGGAATGCTGCTCCGCCTACGGGACTCGGTTGAAGTGGCCTCTCGCGGTGAGGTTGAGGCTGCGCAGCCTGACCTCCGGCGCCTAAAAAGGATGGGAGGCGCCCACCGAGTCGTGGAGTGCCAGGTGCGTACATGAACCATTCGGTGGAGCGAAAGTGTCCGCGTTGATGGCGGCCGTCCTCGGCCACCGCGACACCCTCATGGTGGAGCGCGTCTACGGCCGGCTCGCGCCAGAATTCCTTGAGCAGCGGATGCTTGGCGCGCTCAGCGCCACGAAGTCGGCCGCTGACAAGTGTGACACCGGGGTGTCAGACAGGGCCGGTTTTGGTGGAGCAGGTGGACAAGGCGGCGGCTCTGAAACCGCCAACCGCGCGAAACCAGTGCCCAGGGACGGAATCGAACCGCCGACACGGGGATTTTCAGTCCCCTGCTCTACCGACTGAGCTACCTGGGCGGTTGAAGCGGCAGCGTTTGTAGAAGCGCGGGCGCTGCCGGTCAAGATCAGATGCGGGGGTCAGCGCTTTCCGAGCTGATTCTGCATCTCGTCGAGGAAGTCCCAGACCACCCGGCGCTTGGCCTCGGTGTTCGCCTTCCCGAGGTCCGCCTTGGCCTTGATGCTCAGCTGGCGCGCCAGGTCGTTGGCGTCCCCGGCGGCGGCTTCCTGCTCCTTCAGCTGGGCGTCGAACTTCGCGATCCGGGCCTTGAGCAGCTCGGCGGTCACCTTCTCCGGCATCGGCTCGAGCACCGGCGGCGGCTTGACCTCCTCGGGCGGCTTCACCTCGACCACCGGATCCACCGGCGCTTCCTTCGGCTTGCGCAGCGCGAACACTCCGGCGATCGCCAGCACCACCGCGGCGACGATCACCCCGTTGCGCACCGTGTTGCTCCGGCGCGGCCGCCCGTGCTCGTCGTACTCGTCGTCGTCCTCCTCCGGCGGAGGAGTCCACGCCTTCGCGGCCACCGGCCTGGCGGCAACCACCGGCTCGGGCGCCGGCTCGATCGGCGCTTCCACCGCCGCGGCCGGCGGCAACTCTTCCTCGACGTGCTGCGCGGTCGGCTCCTCGGACCCAAGCGGATCGACCGTCGCCTCCACCACCGCGTGCTCGGCCGGCACTTCTTCGACCAAAGGCGCCACCGGCTCTTCCGCCGCTGCCCGCGCCCGCACCGCGGCCAGCACCGCCGCCAGCGGCGCTCCGACCGGCGCTCGCACCGAAGCGGGTCGCGGCGCCGCGACCGGGGCTTCGACCGCGACCCCCTGCACTTCCACCGGCGCTTCCACCGCCGACGGCGCGACCGCCTCCTGCAGCTTCGGATGCTCGGCGGTGAAGTTGAGCTCCACCGGAATCGCGGCCACGTCCTTGCGCACCGGCAGCGCCATCGTCTCGCTCGGGGCTTCCGCCTTCGGAGGCGTCGCCGCCAGCGGCGGTTGCTGCCCGCTGGGCGCCCGCGCATTCGGCCCGCTCGGAGGACGCGCGGCCGCCGAGGCCAGCCCCGAAGCGCTCGCCGACGGCCGCCGCGGCGCGCTGCTCGGCGGCCTCGGCGTGGCGGACACCGGCAGCTGCCGTCCACTGGGCGACAGCGACGGCAGGTCGCGGCGCGAGGGCGACGGCCGCGGCGTCATCACCACCTCCGGCAGCGTCTTGCGCAGCTCGGCGATGTGCACCCGCAGCTCCTCGGCGGTGTTCGGGCGGACGAGCGGATCCTTCTCCATCGTCCAGAGCAGCAGCTCCTCGAGCTCGGGCGACAACCCCGGCACGAAGTCCCGCAACCTCGGCGGCGCGTTCTCCACGTGCATGAACATCGTCTCGAGCGGGTTCTCGCCCTTGAACGCCCGTCGCCCGGTGAGCAGCTCGAACATCACGCAGCCCAGCGCATACACGTCGGTCGCCGGAGTGATCGCCTTCCCCCGCGCCTGCTCGGGCGACATGTAGTCCGGCGTGCCCACCACCATCGAGGCCCGCGTCTGCGGCGTCGACTCGCCCAGCTTCGCTCCCAGCTTGGCGATCCCGAAGTCGAGCAGCTTCACGTACGGACGCCCGCGCCCGGTGTCGACCAGGAACAGGTTCGACGGCTTGATGTCCCGATGGATGATCCCCGCGTCGTGCGCCGCCTGGAGCGCCTCGCAGATCTCCTCCGACCACCACAGCGCCTCCTCGGGGGGAACCGGCGCCCGCGACTTCACCAACCGGTCGAACGGCAGCCCGTCGAGGTACTCCATCACGAAGTAGTGCTGCCCCGTCGGCAGCTGCCCGAACGAGAAGATGTCCACGATCCCGCGGTGGCCGATCTCGTTGACCGCCCGCGCCTCGGAGACGAACCGCTCGACCAGTTCCTTGTCGTACGACAGCTGCGGCAGCAAGACCTTCACCGCCACCCGCTTGCCGATCAGCGGCTGGCGGCCTTCGTAGACAAAGCCCATCCCTCCCGCGCCCAGGCGCGAGATGATGTCGTACTCACCGATGCGGCTGCCGGTGAGATCTGGGACGTTGGGATCCGCCAAAGCGCCCCGGAGATTAGCCCCAGCAATGGTTCCGTTGGGCCCTGATCAGCGCCGCGCGGTCACCCGCGCTACAGGGGTGTCGTCCCAGGTCGCCCGGCTCGGCTTCGGCGCCGGCCACAGCGCCCACAGCAACGCCACCACCACCATCGCGGCCGAGATGCCCACCATCAGCCTCCGCTCGCGCTCCTGGGTCTGCCAGCTCGGGATCTGGGTGGCGCTGGTCTCGAACTCCTCGTCGCCCTCCAGATCTTCGTCAATGGTTTCCACCGCATACCAGCCGGCGGGCGGAGCCCGGGTGACGAGGATCGGCCGCGCCACCGGAGCGGCCGCCTTCGGCACCTTCGCCGCGGCGACCGGCGCCACCGCCGCGGGACGGCGCGGAACCTTGCGGACCACCTCGGCCAGCTCCTCCGGCGCGGGGGTCAGCTCCAGCTCTTCGAACACCGCGGTCAGCGCGGACTCCAGCACCCGCACCGATGCCGGCCGCTGCGAGGAGTTGGGCGAGAGCGCGGCGAGGATCACCGCGTCGAGCTCGGCGTCGACGCCCGGGTTGAGGTGACTGGGCGCAACCACGTCCCGCGCCGCCGGGACCTTGCCGGTCAGCA
>JAGSPQ010000080.1 GCA_018262385.1 Myxococcaceae bacterium
CCGATCGTGATCGAGGCGAGCGCGCCGAAGGCGGGGGTGGCGTACCCGTTCCGGCTGCGGCTGCCCGAGGACGTGGTGCCCTCGTTCCTCGGCGAGCACATCCACGTGCGGTGGTTCCTCGAGGCGCGCGCGGTGGTGCGCTTCGGGAAGGACGTGGTGCTGCTGTCCGAGCTGCAGGTCGGCCAGCCCTTCAAGGGCGATGAGCCGGTGCGCAAGCCGGCGAAGCAGGCGACCGCGCCGCGCACCGCCCCGCTGGGCCGCGAACGGCGCGCGCTGGTGTGGGCGGCGGTGGCGCGAATGACCGGCCTGCGCAGCGACCCCGAGGGCGAGACGATGACCGGGACGATCGGCCCGATCGAGCTGACGGTGATGCTCGAGCTGCGCGGGGCCCAGCTGTACTCGGTGGCGATGCTGGCGTGGCCGAGCCTGCAGCTCGAGCTGGAGCTGGCCGAGCGGCGCTGGAGAGACGCGCTGATCGCGGGCGTGCCGGTGGGCGAAGAGCTGTTCGACAAGCGCTTCACCGTGCGGGGCCGGGCCTCGGCCCAGGTGCAGGCGGTGCTCAACCCCGAGGTCCGCGCCCAGCTGTCGCTGTTCGAGCGGGTCGCGCTCGACGACGAGGGCGCCGACCTGGTCTCGTTCGGCAACGGCTACACCATCGACGCGCTCGAGCCCTTCGTGCACAGCGCGGTGGCGACCGCGACGGCGCTGAGCGCAGCGTTCGAGCAGGTGCCCTCGCCGCCGCTGCTGGCTCCGCATCGGGCGGCCTGGCTGGCGCTGGCGCAGCAGCTGGGCGGGCGCTTCCAGGCCGGCAGCTTCTCGATTCACCAGGCGCAGTACCGCGAGGCGCCGGTCGAGCTGATCACCCGCTTCGACGCTTCGGGGCTGCCCGAGACCACCGTCGCCCGCGCTTTGGTGAGCGGGCCCAGGCCGCTCACCCCCGAGGCGCAGCGGGTGATGACCAGCCTGGCCGCCGAGTGCACCGGGCTGCGGTTGGCCGAGGACGCGGTGGAGGCGACGCTGAGCTGCCCGCTGCCGGATCCAGAGCGCGCCCAGTCGCTGTGGCGCGCGCTCGCCCGGGTGGTGAAGGCGCTGTAGGCCGCTTTCCGGTCACTTGCTCATCCGCTCCCAGACCGCCTGAGCCGCTTCGCGGGTGTGGGCGGCCAGCTCGTCGACCTTCACCGCCAGCACCTTGCGCGACCACAGCCGCCACACCCCGTCCACCATCACCGACTCGACGTGCCGGGCCGACAGCCCGTGGAGCAGGTGGGCGGCGAGGGTGGTCGGATCGAGCAGGGTGGGCGGGCGGTAGTCGAGGATCATCAGGTCGGCGAGCGCGCCGGGACGCAGCGGGCCGATCGGCGCTCCGAAGGCGGCCGAGGCGAGGCGGTGGCCGTTGGCGAGAAAGCGCAGGATGTCGATCGGCTGGCCGGCGTCGCGCGACTTGAGCCAGGCGGCCTGCGCCTCGGCGAAGACGTCGAGCGACATCGCGTCGGTGCCGAGGCAGCCGCGCACGCCGAACTTGCCGGCGGTGGCGCTGCCCGTCTGGGTGAACATGTTGCTGCGCGCGGCGTGCACCAGCCACGCACCGGTGCTCAGCAGCGAGGCGAGGTCTTCCCACGAGAGGTGCACGCCCTGGGCGAGGATGGTGCGCTCGCCGACCAGGCCGAACTCGTGCAGCCGGGCCAGCGGCGACTTCTCGAACTTCGCGGTCGAGGCGCGCTCTTCCGCCGGGTCTTCGGCGAGCGCGAGCTGGAAGAACGCCTTCGCCGCATCGAGGACGCCCTTCACTCCTTCCAGCGCGTCCTTCGAGAGGACCTCGAGATCCGAGACCGCCACCGCGCCCCGGAACCGGCCGCGCGCGCGCTTGACGTAGTCGAGACACTCCTCGAGCCCTTCTTCCCGGCCGACCGCGCCGAGGCGATCCGAGACCTGGTAGCCGAGCACCGCGCGCAGGCCGACCCGGCCCAGGCCGTGGGCGACGCGCGAGAGCGAGCCGCTGATCTGCCGGGGCGAGGCGTGGAGGTTGAAGACGGTGGTGACTCCCGACAGCAGGCCTTCGACCGCGCCGCTCGCCGCCGCCGCCTCGACGTCGTCCGGCTCGAGCGCCGCCTCGAGCTGGTGGAGCGCCTCGCTCTCGGTGCCGAAGCGGCCCACTCCCCGCAGCAGCGCGGCGTGGAGGTAGTGGTGCCCGCTCACCAGCCCGGGCATCACCAGCTTGCCGTCGAGGAACAGCACCTCGTCGCCCGGCAGCTCATCCACCACCGGCCCGCGCTGGACGATCAGCCCCTGGTCGATGCGCAGCGAGCCAACCTCGACCGAAGCAGGCTCGAGCTCGACCAGGGTTCCTGCTTTGAGAACGGTGGCCAAACGGCGCAGGAAATTATCAGCGTCGAGCGCCGGCCGCTGTCCGACTTCCGGCCAGATCGACGCCCCCCGTGTCGCGCCGCGCCGCGTCACCCCGGCGGAGCGCCTTACGTTGTCCCAGCGGGACCCAGCTCTGGCGACAGTGGCACACACCTTGCTCACGGGCCCGCGCAGCCGCCGCGACTCGCCGGGAGCCCACCATGCGCACTTCACTCTTGATCGCCTGTTGTCTGTTTGCCGGCTGTGGACTGCCGCCCGAGGGCTCAGACCCGCAGGCGGCCGACGAGGTGCAGCGGGAGCGGAGCGGAATCGTCGGCGGAGTGACGGACACCGGAGATCCGGCGGTGGTGGCGCTGACGGTCCAGGGCCAGGAGTACTGCACCGGGACGCTGGTCGGCCCGAAGACGATCCTCACCGCCGCCCACTGCGTCAACGTCTACGGAACCCAGACGCCCTACTACGCCGCCTTCGGCACCTACGCCTCGCAGCCCACCCAGCGGGTGCGGATCATCAGCCAGATCGCCCACCCCAGCTACAACCCGAACAGCGGCGTCTCGCACGACTTCGGGGTGCTGCAGCTGGCGAGCGCGGTGACCAACGTGACGCCGATTCCGATGAACGAGAAGCCGATGAACTCGTCCCACGTCGGGATGCCGATTCGCCACTCCGGGTTCGGGATCACCAGCGGCGGCGGCGGCGGCGGCGGGACGAAGCGCCAGGTCAGCTACAACGTGCGGCAGGTCACCTCGGCGTTGATCGAGTCGGGCGCGGCGGGAAAGCAGACCTGCAGCGGAGACTCGGGCGGGCCCGCGTTCATGGTGATGCCGGGCAACACCGCCGAGACGCTGGTGGGAGTGGTGAGCTTCGGCGACCAGAGCTGCAACCAGTTCGGAGAAGACGGCCGGGTGGACTTCGTCCTCCCCTGGATTACCCAGACGATGTCGCCGTGGGAAGGGCCGACCTGCGCGAGCGACGGGCAGTGCAAGGCGGGCTGCACGCCGGTGGACCAGGACTGCGCCTGCGCCGCCGACAGCGTCTGCAACCCGGACTGCGCCGAGCTGCTGAAGGATCCCGACTGCCCCCGCAACTGCGTCACCAATGGAATCTGCGCCACCGAGGCGTGCCCGCGTCCCGACGCCGACTGCGTGGCCGAGGGGTCTCCGTGCGTGAACGCGCAGCAGTGCAAGGGGCGGGTGTGCGTCGGCGACGAGCAGCATGCGAACCTCAAGTACTGCAGCAGCGCCTGCTCGCCGACCCACAACCCGTGCGCGACCGGGATGGAGTGCGCGCCGCAGTTGGTGTGCTTGATGATCCAGAAGCCGGTGAAGGAGCCGGGCGCGGTCTGCACCTCGGCCGACTTCTGCAGCGGCGGAGGGGTGTGCACCGGGCCGAATGCCGGAGGAATCACCCGCTGCGTCCAGGGCTGCAGCGTGCAGAGCGACTGTCCCGCCCAGACCACCTGCGAGGGCGGCGCGAACGGCACCCGCTTCTGCCGGGCGCCGGAGGCGGTGCTGCGGTTCAGTGACATCGTCCTCGAGCGGGCGGTGGCGCAGGGCGCGGCCGCGGCGACCGGGTGTGCGGCGGCCGGCGGTGGGGACCTCTCGATGCTCACCGCGCTGCTGGGGGGCCTCTCGCTTATTCGCCGGCGCCGATCTTGAATTGATCGAAGGCTTCGCGGACGGAGGGCACCATGCGCAGACGGTTCGTGCTCGCCAGCTGCGCTCTGCTGGTGGCCTGCGGCCCGGTCTTCGCCAGGCAGGAAGGGGTGGCGCGGGACGCGATCGTCGGAGGGACGATCGACCTCGGCGACCCGCAGGTCTTCCACCTGAAGATCGTGGGGGTTCCCAGCGGAACCGGCAGCTGCAGCGCGACGCTGATCGGCGCCCGGACGCTGCTCACCGCCGCCCACTGCGTCGATCCCCGCAGATTTGGCGCCACCTCGCTGGTGATCTCGGCCACCCACGTCTCCGACATCTCGACCGCCGGGCCGGCCGACACCTTCCAGGTGGTGGAGACCCGCTTACACCCCGGGTTCGGCACCCTCTCGCTCGACAACGACATCGCGGTGGCGCTGCTGGAGCAGGCGCCGGGGTTGGTTCCGAAGGAATGGAACGCCCAGTCGGTGGCGACGTTCGGAGGCAGGCCGCTGCGGGCGGTGGGCTACGGGACGACCGGGCCGGGCGACGGCGGGCTGGGGATCAAGCGCGAGGTGGCGCTGACCTTCCGGCAGCTGACCCCCGAGCAGATCTGGATTGGAGATCAGCTGAGCAAGGGGATCTGCTCGGGAGACTCCGGCGGCCCCTCGTTCCACCTCTTCGCCGATGGGGTGGAGCGGGTGGTGGGCGTCCACTCCACCTCCTCGATCGCCGAGGCCTGCCTCGACGGCACCGACCAGCGGGTCGACCCCCACGCGGCGTTCGTGCGCACCTGGCTGCTGGAGAAAGAGCCGGCCGCCTGCTGGCCGGACGACCGCTGCGTGCCGGCCGGGTGTGCGTCGGTGGATCTCGACTGCGTCTGCAGCGCCGACGGGCGGTGCAGCGACGCCTGCCCCAACCTGCTGCGGGACCCCGACTGCCCGGCCGACTGCGTCGAGAACGGGGTGTGCTCGGGCCAGCCGTGCCCGCGCCCGGACGTGGACTGCGGCAACTTCACCGGCGCCTGCACCCGGCCGCAGGACTGCCTGAGCGGAAGGTGCGTCACCGATCCCCAGCACCTGCGCCCGTACTGCAGCGCCTCGTGCACAAAGGCCACCGACTGCCTGGCGACGATGGAGTGCGATCCGACCGGCACCTGCCGCTACAGGCAGCTGCCGACGGTGAGCAAGGGCGCGCTGTGCACTCCCGGCCAGCAGCTGTGCGAGCCGGGAGCGATGTGTCTGGCCGAGGTGGGCAGCACCGGCACCTGCCGGGCGATGTGCAGCAAGGACTCCGACTGCAGCCAGGACGCGGTGTGCACCGGCGACTCGGCGGGGGGGCCGATGTTCTGCCGGCCGCCGCTGAAGCTGCCGACGGCGAAGCTCCAGGGCCCGGTGGCGAGGCTGGGGTGCAGCGCCTCAGCGGGCGGGCTGGGGGCGTGGGTGGCGCTCGGGGCGCTGCTGCGGCGGCGTGCGTCGAAGCGGCAGACGCAGTAGGGAGCGTTCCCATGCGTCGACTTCTTCCGCTGGTGTTGCTCGCTTCGTGTGGAGTGCCGCTCGACCCCGAGCCCGAGGGCCAGCTTGCCCAGCGCCGCGACGGGATCGTCGGCGGGTACACCAACTTCGATGATCCGCAGGTCTTCTTCATGGAGATGACCTACTCGCCGACCTCGGTCTACAGCTGCAGCGCGACGCTGGTCGGCCGCAAGACGCTGCTCACCGCCGCGCACTGCATCGCGCCCGACGAGCTGGGCCGCAAGCCGACGGTGGAGGTGACCAACGTGCCGCGGGTGAGCGAGGCGACGGCCTCGGACTGGATCAAGGTCAGCCGCCAGCGCTACCACCCCAACTACCGGGCGAGCGTGATCCAGAATGACCTCGGAGTGGTCGAGCTCGAGCGGGTCCCCACCCTGAAGGGGCGGCAGTGGAACCGGGCCAACTTCGGGCCGGAGATCGTGGGAAAGATCGTGCGGGTCTCCGGCTACGGCATCACCTCCACCGACGGCAGGAACTCGGGCACCCGGCGCAGCGTCGAGCTGCCGGTGAATGATCTCGATCCGACGCTGCTCAACTTCGGCACCACCAACCAGAAGGGCACCTGCAGCGGCGACTCGGGCGGCCCGATGTTCTACCGCTTCGCCGACGGCATCGAGCGGCAGATCGGCGTTCACTCTTTCCACCGCGGAGACTGCGGGAAGAACGCCGACGCCCGGGTCGACAAGGGAGCCGACTTCATCGACCAGTGGTTCCTCGACGTCGAGGCGCCCAGCTGCGCGGAGGACGGCCAGTGCAAGAGCGGCTGCGTCCCCGAGGACCTCGACTGCACCTGCGCGGCCGACATGCAGTGCAACCCGCTGTGCCTGAGCGCGGCGAAGGACGCCGACTGCGCCGACAGCTGCAGCGCCGGCAACGTCTGCTCGGTGACCGCCTGCGCCACCCCGGATCCGGACTGCCAGCCGTTCGACGCGCCGTGCGGAATCGACGAGCAGTGCGCGGGGCGCCGCTGCACCAGCGACCCGCAGAATCTCGAGGGCTACTGCAGCAAGGCCTGCGCGCTGCCGGCCGACTGTCCCACCGGGTTCGAGTGCAGCGGCCCCGGGGTGTGCGCCCGGCTGCAACTGCCGGTCGCCACCGAGGGGCACAGCTGCACCCCCGGGCAGACCTGGTGCAACGGGGCCCGGCTGAAGTGCGGTGGCCCGGAGGGCAAGCCGACCCAGTGCCTGCGCGCCTGCCTGGTCGAGAGCGACTGTCTGAACACCGAGTCGTGCACCGCCCGCCCCGACGCCGGAGCGCAGGCGGGGGTGTGCACCCCGGACATCGTGCTCAATCGAATCAAGGTGGTGGAATACGCCGCCAAAAGCTGCTCGGCCACCGGCGCCGGCCCGGCCGTCCTCGCGCTGCTGGCGTTGCTGCTGCGCCGCCGTCGGCGCTCGTAGAACGACAACGAGCCGGGGGTTTGGCCCCGGCTCGGTGGTGAAGCGTCGGCTGGCAGGCGGGTTCGACTACTTCTTGAACTCGCGCATGTACTTGATCATCGCGTCGACATCCGGGCCCTTGAGGTCTTCCTTGAAGCTGTCCATTTCCTGCTTCACGCCGTCCTTCTCGGCCTTGAAGCCCTCGAGGATCGCCTTCTTGAAGTCCTCGTCGGTGCCCTTCTGGAACTCCGGGCTCGCCATGTCGCGAACCGCCATCTTCTTGCCCTTCTCGGTCTGGCCCTTGCCGTCTTTGCCGTGGCAGGCCGAGCACTTCGAGTTGAACAGCCGCTCGATCTTCTTGTCGGCCGCTTGAGCCGAGAAGCCGAAGAGCACAACCGCCAGGAACGAACCCATCAGAACGCGTTTCATGGTGTCTCCAAGGTGAAGGCCCGACAACGTCGGGCACTGGTGTGACGGTTACTGCGACAGGGGAATTCTATGTTGCCGCTCGCCCTGCCCCCCGTCGTTGGAACGCGGCTGGATTCCAATGGCCTCGGGGCTCTTGGCGCCTCGTACCCCGACGACGAGGGGCCGTCTTGATCGGAATCAAACCGACCGGCCCCGCACTTATCAGCGCTTGAAGAGATACCCGCGGCCGCGCAGGGTGACGAAGTGCACCGGGTGCTCGGGGTCGGGCTCGAACAGCCGCCGCAGCCGCAAGATGAAGTTGTCGACGGTGCGGTCGGTGGGAAAGGCGTCCATGCCCCAGACCTCTTCGAGGATGTCGGTGCGCGAGAGCGCCTCGTTCTCGGCGCCGACGAAGAGCTCCATCAGCTTCAGTTCCTTCTCGCTCAGCGACAGCTCGCCCTCGTTGGTGAGCGCCTGCCCGGTGTCGAAGCGGATCCAGCACTTTCCCAGGGTGACCAGCGGGTGGCCGGTGAGCGTCGGGGCGGTGTGGGCGCGCCGCAGCAGCGCGCGGACCCGCGCGAGCAGCTCGGCCACGTCGAACGGCTTGGTGAGGTAGTCGTCGGCGCCGACGTCGAGGCCGCGCACCTTCGAGGAGATCTCGTTGCGGGCGGTGAGCATCATGATCGGGAAGCCGACTCCCTGCCCGCGCGCTTCCTTGATCAGCTCGAAGCCGTCCCCGCCCGGGAGCATCACGTCGACGATCGCCAGCTCGAAGCCGTCGGGCCGGCAGATGGCGGCGAGGCCCGACGGGTAGTCGGCCGCGATCTCGACCTGGTGCCCGGCGTGGGTGAGGTTCAGCGAAACCAGCTGGGCGACCAGCGGCTCGTCCTCCACCACCAGGATCCGCTCAGCCATTGGGCACCGGGCTGAGGCTCAAGGTGAAGGTGCTGCCCTTCCCTTCGCCGTGCGAGGTGGCGCTCAGCTCTCCGCCCATCTGCCGCGCGAGCTGGCGCGAGAGCGACAGCCCCAGCCCGCTGCCGTGGCTCACCGACCCCTTCGCCGCGCGCGAGAACGGGTCGAACAGCTTCTCGGCCAGCTTCGGGTCGAAGCCGGTGCCGTAGTCGCGCACTTCGAGCCTCCACTTCCCGTTCTCGGTCGAGGTCTGCAGCTCGACCTTCCCGCCGCCGTACTTGCGCGCGTTGTCGAGCAGGTTCTCGAGGATCACCCGGAACGCGTCGGGGTTGGCGTAGATGCGCACCGGCGGGGCCGGCTTGACCGCGACCGCCTCGGAGCCGAAGCCGTGGACCCGATGGGCGAGGACTTCGGCGACCAGCGCGCTGTCCTCGTGGGTCTCGAGCGGGCCGCCCTCGGTGCGGGAGACCGCGCGCTGGTAGGCGAGGATCGTCTCGGCGAGGTGCTCGAGGCGATCGCACTCGGCGATGCCGCTCTTCAGCAGCGCCCCGTGCTGCGCGGGGGGCACCGAGCCCAGCTCGAGGCTCTGCAGCAGCGC
>JAGSPQ010000757.1 GCA_018262385.1 Myxococcaceae bacterium
ACCCGGGCGATGGAAGAGGTGAACGCCCAGCCCGAGTGGCCGCTGCGGATCCTGAACGGCGAGATCCTCGCCCCGGTGATGATCGGCCCCACTCAGATCGAGGTCGAGGTGTTGCGCCGCAGCTCGGGCGTGGCGACGTTCTCTTCGCGGCTGCTCCAGCACGGCCACCTGCTCGCGCGGGCGACCGGGATCTTCGGCAAGCAACGGGTGGCGGATCGCGAGCGGATGCCGGTGGATCCTCCCTCGCCCCCGCGCTGGGAATCGGTCGAGCCGGTGCCGCGCGACGGGCCGATGTTCCCGGTCTTCGCCCGGCAGTTCGAGTTCCGGCCCACCGGGGCGCTGCCGTTCTCGGGCGCCGATCGCCCCCACGCCGCGGGGTGGATCTGCCCGCGGGAGGCGTCGCGCGGGCTGGGCGCCGCCGAGGCGGTGGCGATGGCCGATGCGTGGTGGCCGGCCGACTTCGCCACCGAGTCCGCGCCGCGGCCGATGTCGACGATCGCCTTCACCCTCGAGCTGCTGCAGCCGCTGAGCGGCGCGCCGATGCGCCCGCTGTTTCACCGCGCGACCGTGCCGGCGTCGCACGACGGCTTCTCGCTCGAGCTGCGCGAGCTGTGGGACGAGCAGGGGCGGATCGTCGCCCTCAACCAGCAGACCTTCGTCTTCGTGCGGTAGCTAAGGCGCGGCGACCGTCACTGCGACCACCGGGCTGATCCCTTCGGGCCGGCGCGCATCGCGCATCCGCACCTCGACCTGGTGCGCGGCCCGCAGCAGCAGCCGCGGGTGGTTCACCTCGAGCAGTCCGTCGGGCCCGGCCGGCCGCCAGGTGCTCCAGAAGCCGCCGTTCACCCGGTACTGGTACTCGGGCCCCGCCGCGTCGAGCGCCTCGACCTTCAGCATCGCGCGCGAGCCCTGCAGCAGCGCCGGCACCACCTTCAGCCGCGGCGACATCACCACGCACGACTGGTTGTACGGGATCAACTTCGCGTAGATGCCGAGGTGGTTGTAGCTCTTGGTGCCGCTGATCAGCCCGACGCCCTTCGAGGCGAGCAGGCGGATCTTCCACCCCCCGAACTCGGGAACGGTGAACGCCTGGAGGCCGCGCGCCAGGGTGGGCTCGGCGAAGGTCAGCAGCGAGGGCACCAGCGTCTCGAGCGCGGTGAGTTGCTCGGCGAGGATCTCCGAGTTCTTCGCCTTCACGTTGGTGATCGCCCCGGTGAGGTCGCCGATCACCGGCGTCACGTCGCTGCACCCGGTGAGCGAGAGGCCGATCGGCAGCTTCACGTCGGCCGAGACGGTGAACAGCCGCACGTAGCGCTCCTCGAGCCGGGCGTAGAGATCGATCTCCACCCCGTCCCAGTCGAAGCGGATCAGCGGCTCCTTCGGCTTCATCGTCACCGGATCGAGGGTGCCCTCGCCGACGGTGGCGCGCGGGGGAGTGACCGGCCGAATCACCACCCGCAGCGGGACGCTGACGTTCTTGCCGGTGAGCAGGTTCAGCGACGGCAGCAGGGTGCCGAGCAGCGCCGAGTCGAGCTGGGCCATCTGCTCGTTGCCGAGCTCGAGGCACAGCGCCCCCGACTGCTGGGCGTGGAAGAACGCCTCGGTGAGCATCTGCTGAGAGACGCTGAAGCCGACGTCGTACGGGCCGGGCGCGTCGAGATCGAAGTCGGGCAGCGGCAGCGCCGGAGGCAGCGGAGCGGCCAGCGGCTTCACGCAATCCGCCACCGCGACCTCCTTCGCTCCGCCGGTGAAGCCGACCGTCAGCCCGGCGGGGCTGGACGTCGCCGCGCCGCCGGCCGCGATCGACAGATCCAGGCCCGAGCCCTGCGGCACCACTCCGCCCAGCGCCTGGCCCAGCGCCATCCGCCCTTCGACCCCGATCAGGCTCGGCACGCACTTGCTGGTCCCGGTGTCGATGCACTCGCCGCCATCCGGGCTGCCGCCGTCGGCCGGAAACACGCAGGCGCTGGTGGCGACCGCGCTGGTCGGGCAGGTGTCGCCCGCTCCGCACTTGCGGCAGTTCGCCCCGCGCAGCGCCGTCTCGAGCCGGTCTTTGAGCGACTTGGTGAGCTGGTCGACGATCAGCGTCTTCACCACGTTGAAGTTGGCCAGGGTGCAGAAGCCGCAGCTGCCCTCGCTGGCGACCAGCATGTCGGCGGCGTCGATGCAGGCCGGCTTGGGGAGCGCGCCCGCGGTGCCGCAGGCCTTCGCGCCGCCGATGTCGGGGATCTCGAACGACAGCACCTTGTCCCAGCGGGGATCGACGATGAAGCGGATGTTGACCTTCAGCTCGTTGTTGAGCGGGGTGGTGCGGGCGGTGTCGAGATCGACGCTGCACTTCACCGGCGAAGAGAAGAGGCAGAGCGCCGAGTTGCGGCTGACCGAGGAGATCATGATCTTCCCGGTGGCGAGGGTGATGTCGAGCGACGCCTCGATCAGGTCGGGCCCCTTCGGCGCCAGCACCAGGCTGGTGATGTTGACGACGATCGGCTTGGCGACGTCCTTGGTGTCGCACTTCCCGTCGAGCTGACCGCAGCTCTCGGCGGTGCAGTACAGCGCGCCCTCGTCGCCGATGGTCAGGTTCTCCAGCAGCGCGCTCTGGATGCTGCAGGGCAGCGGCACCACCAGCTGCCCGCCCGGCGCGATCATGTCCAGCAGCTGGGGCGAGTAGGCGTTGATGACGGTGAAGCCATCCGCGCTCAGCCGCGCCGCCGCCGCGGTGTCGAGCCGGGTGCCGGTGAAGCGGCCGCCGGGAATCGGGCCCAGCTGGGCGCAGCCGCCCGAGCAGCCGCCTCCGGTCTGCCCACAGGCAGCAAGGACGGCAAAGGCGGCGACCATCGGGGCGAAGCGGTTGGCGGTGCGCGGCATCGAAGGGGGCCTTTAGCAGGGTGATAGGGTTCTGCTCCAATGCCCCACCCCTCGAAGTCCCTGGTGCTGCTGCTGGCCGTGCTGGGCGGGACCGCCGCGCTGGCCGCGCCGCCTCCCAATGACCTGTGTCCAGGCGCGGAAGGAATCCCGGCCAGCGGGCCGTTCCCCTACCTCACCGCCACCGTACCCAACCTCGACGAGGCGACCACCAGCACCACCGATCCGACCCGGACCTGCCAGCCCAACGTCAGCCGGAGCGTCTGGTACACCTTCAGTCCCGCGGCCAGCGGCACCTACGCGATCGCCAGCTGCGCCGAGGCGCCCACCGCCTCGACCGTCGACGACACGGTGATCGCCATCTACACCTCGGCCGGCGGCTGCGCGGGGCCGTTCACCCAGCTCGCGGGCGGCTGCGACGACGACAGCTGCAA
>JAGSPQ010000758.1 GCA_018262385.1 Myxococcaceae bacterium
AGAGGCCGCCGCCGTAGTTGAGGTGGTAGTACTTGCCGGTGATCCCCTCGCCGAACACCCGGCCGTGATCCACCGAGAGGTTCACGCCCATCGTGCCGGGCACCACCGAGTCGAACCGGAAGACGTCGATCCGCAGGTCGGTGCTCTGTGAGAAGGCGAGCTCTCCGGCCAGCTGGTCCTTGTGGTACGCGCGCAGCTGGGGGTCGCCCAGGGTGGGCGCGAAGTAGAACGGGTGGGGCCCGACGATTCCTTCGATCCTCGCCCGGCTGAGCAGGACGAAGCGCTGGTTGCGGTCGAGGGGAAGCGCCGTCGCGGCGGCCACTTTGTAGGTGGTCGAGAACTGGGTTCCCCGGGCGAGGTCGTAGCGGCCCTCGACCGAGGCGTGGAGCGCGACGCCCCGCCTGGGCAGCGCGAGGTTGTCGAAGGTGTTGGTCTCGGCAAACACCCGCGCGCCCCCGAAGTACCGGGGCCCGAAGGTCGAGGCAGTCACGTCTGGGGAGGAGACGAGGTAGCGCCCCTCGGTGGCCTCGGTGACGATCGCCTGGCCGACGAGCTGGGCGCCCACCCGGCTGCGGCTGCCGTCAAAGCCATACGTCAGGCCGTAGCGCCCCTCGTACCGGGCCTGGCGCACCCGGTAGTAGTCGGGCGACACGTTCTCGTCGACGTACGCGTTGGTGTACCCGTAGAAGTTGCGGGTGTAGGTCGGCGTCTTCACCGTCAGGTCGACCTGCTGATCGAGCAGGCTCGCGCTCTGCGGAAACAGGCCCTGGTAGTCGACCGCCGCGCCCAGCGTCGCCGTCGCGAAGTAGGCGGTGAGGGTGTGGCGCGCCGCGAAGGGGCGCTTCTTGAAGCCCTGGATGACGTGGGTGTACCGGCCGCCGAGGTACACGCCATCGTCGGGGTTGACCCGCAGCCCCGGCATGAATGACCCGTAGTTGGGCTCGTGGTTCTCGCGCGGCTCGTACTGGTTGAGGGCGGCGCGGCTCGAGCGCTGGTCGTTCACCGAGATCGACGGGTCGATCTGCGCCCCCTGCTCGCTGTCGTACAGGTGGATCGCCGGGGCGTCGACCCTGGTTCCGGCCGAGGCGACGGTGTCCTTTCCTTCGCCGCCGACGAAGCGAATGCCGATCCGGCGGTGGGGCGTGCCGTGCACCAGGAGCAGGTCCTTGCCCTCGAGCGCATAGAGGTTCAGCTCGGCCGTCTCTTCCGGAAAGAACCGCCGATCGAAGTACCGGGCCGCGCCCGCGTCCCTGCCCCGCACCGAGATCCGGACCGCACCGGCCTCCTCGAACCAGACCTCGAACAGATCGTCGTGGCTCGAGCCGACCACGTCGACCTCGCGGTTGATCAGGCCGTAGAACTCGCTCGCCTCGTCGACCAGTTGGTCGCGCCGGGACTTGAGCGCGGCCGCGATTCGCGCCCCATTGAGCTCGAACGTCTCTGGGTGCCAGGTCGCGAGTGCCGCGTCGATCACCGGGTCGGTGACCGCGGCCTGAACCTCCGCCGCGAGCGCCATCCACCGCCCGCGGGTGATCCGGTTGAGCATCAGCGCGTCGACGTCGCGCGCGTTGTAGTTGAACCACCCGGTGCGCCCGAAGCTGCCGGTGAAGGGCTGCAGCGATCGCGCCTGGGGGACGACCATCCGCGCGATCGACAACCCGACCCCGTCGTAGTTTCCGAACACCTGGTCCCGGTCGAGCGCGATCGGCGCCCAGGTCCTCGTCCCGTCGGGGTTGGGGATGCCGGCGAAGCGCCATTGCCCGCGGTGCCGATCCCAGTCGCCCACCAGGACGTCGAGCAGCCGCGCCCGCAGCATCGCCTCTTGATCCACCCGGTGCCGGGCCGGCTTGTCGAGCAGCTTCTCGGCCAGCTCGTCGTAGTCGAGGAAGGTCGTCTTTCCTTCCGCGGGCGCGGCGCCGGCGAGGTGCTCGGGGAGCACGCCGGTGTCGAGGGCACTCGGCCGCTGCTCGAGCAGCACCACCTCGTCGGTGATGAAGCCGCGGTAGTCGCCCAGCGCTTCCTGATCGGGCAGGTACATCAGGCGGGGGCTCAGGTGGAGCACTCCCACCGCCTGCGCCAGCACCGGCATCGCCAGCGCCGCCTCGGGGTGGGTCGCGGTGAAGCCGTGATCCATCAACCGGTTGAGCGGGCTGAGCTGGTTGATCGGGTACGGCAGCAGGCGGCTGGAGTCCTTGGTCGTCGCCCGGATCGCCCAGTCGCCGCCCTGCGGATCGGTGGCGCGGATGCTGTTGCTCTGCGCGCCGCCTCCCACCTTGAACGGCGTGAGGCCTCCCTGCTCGGTCTGCAGATCCAGCACCGGGTACGGCATGCTCGGCTGGTAGGCGTCGCTGTAATACGAGCCGACCAAGAACTGGATGAACCCGGGGAAGTCCCACACGTGATGCTTCGAGAAGCGGGCGCTCACCGGGCCCAGCGCCACCGGGGGAGGGGGCGGCAAGGTGGGGTCGCCCAGGGCCGTCAGGTCGGGGAGCCGGGCGGTGAAGGCCGCTTCGGCCTGGTCCGAGAAGAAGCGGGCCTCCCCTGCGCCCGACGGCGCGATCACCAACTCGGCCCACCCGGGCGCCGCGGCGGCGAAGTCTCCCGTGCGCGGCTCGGTGGTGGGCGCGGCCACGTTCGCCGAGGTGCCCGAGATCAGCTGGGTCTGCTTGTCCAACACCAGGTACTGAAGGTTGGCGTCGTGTCCGGAGGCGAAGACGTAGGAGCCGTTTCGCTCGGCCTCGTTGAGCACCAACTCGACGTAGGAGTGAACCAGCGGGTGGGCCTGATGCTGCGGCACCAGCCCGCTCTGCCGCGCCAGCACCCACGCGGTTCCCACCACTGGGGCCGGGCGCAGGTGGGCGGCGGCGGTGAACGCCCCGCCATGCTCGCCGTAGCTGCTCAAGGGATGATGGCTGGCGATGATCAGCCGCTTGCGGTCTCGATGGCCCCGCATCACGTCCATCAGGTGCCCGTGAAACGCCCGTCGCGTCTTGGCCTCGCAGCCTTCGTTGAACTCGGGGTCGCCCACCCAGTCCTGCATCCACCACTGGGAATTGACCAGCAGCAGCCCGAGGTGGTCGGTCAGCTTGAGCGAGGTGGCCGTTCCGCACGCCGCCTGCGGCATCACGTCGAGGTCCTCGTCGCCGGCGACCGCCCGGAACGAGCGGTTCAAGAACTTCCGCAGCCTGCGCACCGCCTTCGTCCCGCCCTCGGCGAAGTCCTGGTCTCCGGCGAGGAAGTACACCTTGCCTCCGCGCTTCACGAAGTCCTCGGTCGCGGTGAAGTGGGCGAGCACCGC
>JAGSPQ010000759.1 GCA_018262385.1 Myxococcaceae bacterium
CCCGGATGTTGGTGGCGATCGCGTCGTTGCCGCCGATCAGGTGGTAGCGCTCGTCGCTGTACACGCCGTACTCGCGGAACTTCGACGAGTTGTCGAGGTGGAGGAAGAGCAGCATGTTGAGGCAGCTCTGCTCGGACGGGTCGAGCCCATACTCGGCGACGTACGCCTGCGAGAGGACCTTCTGGATCAGCGGCAGCCCGGCGCCGCGGGTGGCGAGGTAGGTGGCGAGGTCCACCTGGTCGAGCGCGACGTCCGCCGCAGTGTGGGTGGCGAAGCTCGGCGCCCCCGAGATCGACTGCATGTCGGGGCGCATCCGCTGCACCAGCTGCCGGTACTCCTCGACCACCGCCGCTTCGGAGTAGTGGCGGCCGTCGATGAAGAAGCTCTTCGCGCCCGGCGCCTTGCCGAGGTCCTCTTTGAGCAGGTTGAACTCGTTGGCGTAGGCCAGCATCGTCTTGTGGAGGTTGTCGATCAGCTCGCCGCCCACCTCCGCCACCTGGCCGGGGAAGGTGGTCCGATCCGAGTTGATCCGACCGCCGATCCGCGTGTTCGCCTCGTAGATCGTCGCCGCGTAGCCCTGGGCGCGAAGCCGATCGGCGCAGGCCAGCCCCGACATCCCGCCGCCGATGATCGCGATCCGCTTCCCCGCGCTCTGCCCGAAGGCCCGGCCGCTCAACCCGGTGGCCATCGCTGCGCCCGCCACCACCGCCGCTCCCTTCAGCACGTTGCGCCGGCTCAGCGCCGCCCGCTGCTCCTCGAGCCGCCCCATTGCGTCGGAGGCGGTGAGCCCGTTCTTCTCGGAGAACGACGCCACCTGGAAGGCACGGCGGACCTGATCGAAGAGACGGCTGCGAGCCATGGACAACCCCCGGTTTTTCTCAGGGCACAAGAATTTGTGCCGCAAGTTCAATGAGTTATCCAGGAGGGGTGGATGTAGTTGCGTGTGGGGTGGAGGATTTTTCAGGTCCTGCTTCAACCCGGCGGAACTGCGACGGTGCTTTCGCCCACCGTGTCCTTCAGGCAGAGAGGCTCCATGCGCGCGCTCCTGATCGTGGTGGTGGTGACCTCGGGCTCTCCGGCGCTGGCGGACTACGCGCAGCCCGGGACCCTGGCAGTGACGAAGTCGGCAGGCTCGGTCACGGTGGCCGGCGCCAACTTCGCGCTCGACGCCTACCTGCCCAACACCGGCGGACCCTGGCCGGTGATCGCCCTGGGGCACGGCTTCTCGAACTCGAAGGACAACATGCAGGCGCTCGCGCAGCTGCTCGCCACCCGCGGCAACGTGGTGGTGGTTCCCCAGTTTCCGGTCGGCAGCAGCGATCACGCGCGCAATGGCCAGGCGCTGCTGGCCGCGATCGACTGGGCGATCGGCAACGCGGCGTTCGCCGGCAAGGTGGACGCGAGCCGCCAGGGCGTCGCCGGCCACAGCGCAGGCGGCCTGGCGTCGTTTCTCGCCGCGGCCAGTCGCCCGTCGCTCCGAGCGGTGGTGCTGCTCGACGCGGTCGACAGCAACAACCTGGGCCAGCCGCAGGTCGGGAACGTCAAGATGCCGGTGCTGCTCACCTTCGCCGAGCCGGCGACCTGCAACGCAAACACGAACACCACCGCCTGGTGGGCAGGGCTCACCGGCACCCGGGGCCAGCTGAAGGTGGTCGGAGCGGGACACTGCGACGCGCAGGATCCGCCCAACTCGGTCTTCTGCACGCTCCCCTGCGGGGCGGTGAACGCCGCGAGACAGACGCTGTTCAAGCGCTACGCGGTCGCCTGGCTGCAGTACTTCGTGTCCTGCGAGCTCGCCGCCCGGGACGCGGTGGATGGCGCGCAGACGATGGCGGACACGACGGCCGGAGGGCTGAGCGGCGTTCAGCACGTCGGGGTCCCGCCCGCCCCCTGCGCGGTTCCCGACGGCGGGGTGGTGGATGCGGGGCTGCCGGATGCGGGGGCGGTCGACGCCGGCGCCGTCACCGATGCGGGCGTGACCGACGCGGGGGCGATCGATTCAGGCGTCGCCGACGCGGGGACGATCGATGGAGGATCCGGCGGCGGATCGGGCGATGGCGGCCCGGTCGATGGTGGCGCGACCGACGCTGGCGCGGCGGACGGAGGAACGGGCGGGGAGCTCAATCCTCCGCGCGGTTGCGGGTGTTCCTCGGGCGGGTTCGCGCCGGCGATGCTGCTCGGGGTGCTGACGATCCTCGCGCGGCGCCGGCGAGGTCGTTGACCGGCGCCCGCGCGACGCCCGCGTGCCCGACTACTTCTTTCCCAGCCGGGTCGCGGTCTGGGTGATCAGCGGCTCCGGGTAGGTGTCCGGGCCATAGGCGCCGAGGATCTCGACCGCGTCGCCGACCCGGGTGAGCAGAAACGGCCCCTTGTTGCCCGGCCGCAGCGCGTAGGCCCCGGCGGGTTTCACCACCTGCACCGAGGATCCGGCCTTCCACTCGCCGAACAGCACCTTCGACACCTTCAGCTCGACGATCTGCCGGGCCGCCACGGTGGGCGCGCTGGTCATCTTCGGATCGACGAAGCCCGACTTGTCGGCGTCCTGCTTCACCACCCTCGTCACCTCCGCCATCACCGCGCCCTGCGCGGCGGGCAGCACCTCTTCGATCGGATCCGGAGGAATCGCCATGGTCAGTTCTCCACGATGTGAACCGCACGGTACAGCTCGGCGAACTTGCCCAGCTCCATCCGGAAGAAGCCATCGTTCTTTCCGTCCGAGCCGTGCTCGCTCTGGCCCCACGGGTTGCGCAGCTTGACGTACTTGGTGCCGTTCTCGGTCTCGGTGCCGAGCACCGAGTAGGCGTGGTTCGCGTAGACGCCGGTGTTGGTGTACTTGTCGGCCTGATCGCTGCCGTAGGTGCCCGCCGCCATCGGCTGGCTGTTGGCCGCCGCCCGGGTGATCCGATCGAACATCTGGTCCTGGTTCGACGCGCTGAGACTCTCGTAGTCGTAGCTCTTGCCGACCACCTCGCTCATCACCTTGCCGGCGACTCCACCGCCGCCGATCGTCTCGTAGCTGCCCTTCCACTGGGCGTAGGCCTTCTCCATCAGCGGGAACCACAGCTCCATCTTGGCCGGCTCGGTGCTGCCGCCCAGCGAGCTGCCGTACACCGGGCCGCCGTAGCTGCGCGCGTAGAGATCGCCGTCGACCTTGATGTCCACCGGCCGCGCCTGGTTGCCGTTCTCGTAGAACCGCACGCTGTAGGTGCCGTCGCCGTTGTCCTTGATCGCCTTCTGGATCGCTTCCGGGTTCATGCTCGCCACCGCGGCCATCGCAGCGGGGAAGTAGCAGTCGCCA
>JAGSPQ010000760.1 GCA_018262385.1 Myxococcaceae bacterium
CAAGGTCGCTGCCACCCTCAGCGTCGAGATCGACACCGGGACGATCTACCTCACCAACCCGCACCTGCTGTGCGACCTGAAGTGCTCGCTGCGCTTCAACTCGGCCGCCACCGCGCCGCCGACCAACACCATCTCGGCAGTGGTGAAGTTCAGCATCGACAACAAGTTCGACAAGCTGCTCGCCTTCAGCGTCGAGACCGTGAACGGCACCCAGATCTGTGGGTCCTCCGGTGCTCCGGCCAAGCCGCAGTGCTTCGACCCCGCCGACCTGAACCTCAACTCCGAAGGGGGCTTCTGCTCGTACGCCTGTGACGCGGCCGACTGGGATCCGGTGAAGAACTTCGTGCTCCAGCAGATCTCTCCGCTGCTGCAGACCGAGATCAAGAAGCAGGTCGCCAAGCAGTCCTGCGAGGCCTGCGGCGGGGCGGGAATGGCGGCGTGCCCCACCTACGGCACCGCGGTGTCCCAGTGCACCTCGGGCAGCTGCGTCGACTCGTCCGATGCGACCCACTGCGTCCCGCGCTTCCTCGGCGTCGAGGGGCGGGTCGCGGTCGGGGCTTCGCTGGGCAGCTTCGGGGTGCCGGCCGACTCGCTGCTCGACCTGTCGGTCGCGGCCGGCAGCTCGGTCTCGGTCGATCAGGGGATCAACATCGGCACCCGCGCCGGCCTCAACGCGGTGACGGTCGCGCCCTGCGTGCCGCCCCAGGCCGCGCCGCCGATGGTGGCGATCCCGGCGCCCAACCTCGACGCCGCTGCCGACCCGACCAAGGGCGCCTACCACGCGGGCGTCGCGATCAGCTCCCAGTTCCTCAACATGTCCTTCCACCAGGCGCACCAGTCGGGCGCGCTGTGCATCCAGATGAACAGCTCGACGGTCGGGCTGCTCAACTCCGGCCTGTTCAAGACCTTCCTCCCCTCGCTCGGCAAGCTCGCCACCCGCGACGGCAAGGACGCTCCGATGATGATCGTCCTGCGGCCCGACAAGGCGCCGGTGGTCGACGTCGGGCTGGGCACGTTCGATCCGATTACCAAGAAGCCGGTCGAGCCGCTGCTGCTGGTGAAGCTGCCGGACGTGACGGTCGACTTCTACGCGATGATCGACGAACGGTTCGCGCGGCTGTTCTCGCTCACCGCCGACATCTCGCTGCCGATCTCGCTGATCTTCAACGGCTGCTCGTCGGTGACCCCGGCGATCGGCGATCTGAAGATGCTGATCGCCAACATCCGCACCGCCAACAGCGAGATGCTTGCCGAGGATCCGAAGGTGCTGGCCGACCTGATCCCCGCCGTGATCGGCCTGGCTGAGCCGGCGGTGGCCGGCGCGCTCAAGCCCTTCGCCCTGCCGGCCCTTGGCCAGTTCAAGCTCAAGGTGAACGAGGTGAAGGGGATTGGAAACGTCGCCGGCACCAAGCTCTACAACCACCTGGCGCTCTATGCCCAGCTGATGGACCTCAACGCCGCCTGCGCGGTGAGCGCGCCGAAGACGATCGCCTCGCTCAAGCGCTCGGAGATCCCCCACGCCTCCCAGATGCGCGCCACCGGCAACGGCTTGCCGCTGCCCCGGGCGATCCTCGACGTCCACGCGCTCGGCAAGGCCGGCACCCCGGAGTTCGCCTACCGGGTGGACCAGGGCACCTGGAGCACCTTCTTCCCGGCGTTCGGCGACGAGCTGGTGGTCGAGCACCCGGTGTTCCTGCTGCAGGGCCTGCACACCATCGAGGTCCGCTCGCGGGTCGAGGAAGACGGGCACGGAATCAGCGAGCCGGTACGGGTCGGCTTCCAGGTCGACTGGGAGCCGCCGGAAGTGAAGCTCACCGCCGATCGCGAGCACGATCTGCTCGTCCTCACCGCCCGCGACGTGATCACCCCCCGCGAGCAGCTCGAGTACGCGTACCAGGTCGGCGCCGGCGAGTTCTCGGCGTACGGCGCCCCGCGGGACATCGGCCTCTCGGCGATCGAAGCGCAGGGCGGTGTGGCAGTTCGGGTCCGCGATCAGGTGGGCAACGTCGGCGAGGCGAAGTGGCGCGGGCTCAGCTCGGCGATCCGGCCCGAGGAAGAGGTCGGCTCGGCGCTGCCCGGCGGCGCGAAGGCCGGCTGCTCGGCGGCGCTGGCGGATGCCTCGCTCTGGTCGCTCGGGCTGCTGGCGCTGTCGGCCGCGCTGCGCCGCCGCCGCGATCACTGAAAAGTCGTCCGCGAATGGCGGCTCCGCTGTAGAGCACTCACCGCGCGTGAAGACCTCTCTCTGCCTTCTCCTCGTCCTGGCGCTCCCGGCCCACGCCGACGAGCGGTACGACCACAAGGGCGCGGTCGGGCTGCTGCTCGGCCTCACCGGTGAGTACAAGGCGGCGGCCACCATCAAGGGGGGCGGAGACGAGGGCTGGCGGTTCGGCACCGAGGTGGGCGCCACCGTCGCGGTCGGATCCGATGGCAACGAGCTCAAGGGCTCGCTGCGCGCCCTCTTCGGGGGAATCGAGGCGGGCTGCTCGCTCGAGGGCAGCTGCGCGCCGCTCGACCTGGCGCTGTTCCTCGGCTACCGCAGCTACTTCGATCTCGGCCAGTGGAAGACGTTCTTCGATCTCGACCTGGCCCAGCACGTGGTGCCGCGCTTCGACCCGTCCAGCGCGCGGACCCAGATCTACACCATCGGCCCCCGCGTCGCGGTCGGGGTGCAGCTCGACTTCCTTCCCGTCGCCGGCTCGTTCCTCCTGCTCGAGGGGCAGATCGGCTTCGGCGATGGGCTGCGCTACGGCGCCGCGCTGATGCTCGGCTTCCAGCTGCGCTCGTATCTGCTCGAGTGAAACGCCGGTTTCTTTGACCTCTCGAAATCATGTGAGACCATGTGTGCACCTGTAAGGGAGGGCATCACACACATGAACGAGAACCCCCGCCTCACCTCTGTCGTCTTCCGGTTGAACAAGGATCGCCTCGAGACCCTGAAGGATCTCTCGCGCGAGACCCGGATTCGCCAGAGCGAGTACCTGCGTGAGGCGATCGGCGACCTGCTGGAGAAGTACGAAGACCGCTTGATGGACTGATTCGCTCCTGGCGGAGCAGGGGAGCGGTCGGCGAGCTCGCGGACCTCGTTTACTTAATTAAGTAAACTGGCTCCGAGCCTTCCCCGGAGCCCCCCCGATGCCCCCACGTGGACGTCTGTCGCCTCGGCCGGACTACGCGGACCTTCCGTTCTGGCCGCACAACTTCGACAACGTCCAGACCCGGATCGTCAACGGTGCGTGGAACGCTCTGTTCGAGAGCGATCTCGAGGACCTCTCGTTCAAGACGCTGGCCAAAGGCAT
>JAGSPQ010000761.1 GCA_018262385.1 Myxococcaceae bacterium
CGACTCGTTCGTCAGCAGCGAGTACCAGGCGCGGCTGCTCCACAACGGCGGCAAGGACGCGGTCGTCGCGTTCAGCGTGCCCTGCGTGAAGCAGGCGACCAGCCCGGGGATGTTCACCTGCGCCGCGGTCGACCCGAAGCAGAGCATTCCTCCGGGGCTGGTGCTGGAGGCCGACGGGACCATCAAGGGCACTCCGACCGGCGAGCCGGGCAACTACGCCTTCCTGGTGAAGGTGAGCGACGACACCGGGCGCCAGGACGTGCGCAGCCTGTCGATCAAGGTGCGCCCCGATTGGAAGCTGGAGAAGACCGGCGGCTGCTCGGGCACCGGGCTCGATCCCTCTGGGCTGAGCGTGCTGTTGGCGGCCGGCCTGGCGCTGCGGCTGCGGCGCCGTCGCGGGTAATCGATGTTCGACACAAGCAGTTGTTGCCTCGCTCCATTTGATGGGTCAGAAGTCGCCGGGCTGGCCCTCCTGGGAACTACGAAATGATCAAGAAGACTCTGGTGTTGGCGGCCGCTGCCGGGTTCGGCATCGGGCTGTTCGCGTCGTCGTGCGGTGGCTCGAAGAATCCGTGCGACGTCCGCAATGTCGTCTGTGAGACCGGGCTGGCCTGCGACCCCACCGACGGGATCTGCAAGTGTGGCGGGGTGGGCGGCCGCGGCGGAGTGGTCTGCGCCCAGGGCTTCATCTGCGATCCGGTCGCCACCACCTGCGCCCCGACCCGCTGCGCCGGGGTGGACTGCAACGACAAGCCGGGCACCAGCTGCGACGTGATCGACGGCCTGTGCCGCTGCGGTGGCACCGGCGGGACGATCTGCGGCACCAACGAGGTCTGCAACCCCAACGCGAAGGCCTGCGTGCCGGTGCTCAACTGCAACGAGATCGCCTGCGCGAAGAACCAGACCTGCGACAGCGCCACCGGCCGCTGCAAGTGCGCCCAGCTGGAGTGCCTGCCGGGCCAGTTCTGCTCGGTCTCCGGGGCCAACGGCGCCAAGACCTGCATCACCAACGTCTGCTCGGGCGTGAAGTGCGCCGGGACGACGGTGTGCGATCCGGCCGACGGCTACTGCAAGTGCAACGGGGCGATCTGCCAGAGCGGCGAGGCCTGCAGCTGCCCTCCGGGTGACGGCGGGGCCTGCGCGGACACCGCCCGGGTCTGCAAGCCGGGCAGCGCCTGCACCGGAGTGGTCTGCAACGGCGGCACCACCTGCGATCCGGTCGACGGCCAGTGCAAGTGCGGCGGGCCGGGCGGGCCGACGTGCTCGGCAGTTCAGATCTGCGCGCTCGGCCCTCCGGCCCAGTGCCAGGGCGGCGCCCAGTGCGTCAACCCCGACGGCGGCACCAAGAGCTGCGCGGGCGGCACCAGCTGCGATCCGGAAGACGGCAAGTGCAAGTGCGGTGGCCGCGGGGGGGAAGTCTGCAAGCCGATGATCGCCCCCGAGCCGGCCGAGATCTGCGTCAGCAACCCGTCGCAGAAGGCCTGCAAGAAGCCGTGCGACGTGCGCGCTCCGGATTGCTCGACCGGCACCTTCTGCTACTTCGACCCGACGGCGGCCACCCCGGCGGCCTATTGCAACGCGGCGACCGACACCAAGACCGAAGAGTCGGCCTGCGTGACCGCCACCGCGTGCCTGGGCGCCAACCCGCCCCGATCGCTCAACTGCACCGGGCTGGCGCTCGGCCAGGCCGGCATCTGCCGGGCGTACTGCGATGTGGCGGTCGGCTCGGCCGGCTGCATCCAGGTGCCGAAGGCCAACCTGTGCGTCCAGATCAGCGGCGCGCCGGCCGGCTACGGCTTCTGCCAGCCCCAGCTGTAATCCTGAAGCCAACGGCAGCCCACCCGCCCTCGTTCCTCCGATCGGAGGGGCGGGGGCGTGGTGCTTGTGTCCCCCGGCGAGCGCTGGTATTGACTCCAGAATCAATCTGTCCGGATCCCTTCAGGAGGGACTTTCAAATGCCGAACCACTTCACTGCTGAACACGAGGCCTTCCGCAAGTCGGTGCGCACCTGGGTCGAGAAGGAGATGACTCCCCACGCGCTGGAGTGGGATCGGGCTGGAATCTTCCCCAGAGAGATCTTCAAGAAGGCGGGCGAGCTGGGCTTCCTGGGGATCAACCACGATCCGAAGTACGGCGGCAGCGGGCTCGACTACTGGTACGTGACCGCCTTCTGCGAAGAGCTCGCCCGGTCGCACAACGCCGGGGTGAACATGGCGCTGCTGGTGCAGAGCCAGATGGCGACTCCGATCATCAACGAGATCGGCACCGACGAGCAGAAGCGCGAGTTCCTCGCTCCGGCGCTGGCGGGCGACAAGATCGCCGCGCTGGGCGTGAGCGAGCCGGGCGCCGGCAGCGACGTGGCGAACCTGAAGACCGTCGCCAGGCGGGTGGGCGACGACTACGTGATCAACGGCTCGAAGATGTGGATCACCAACGGCACCCGGGCCGACTTCCTCACCCTCGCGGTGCGCACCGGGCCGGCGGGCTACGGCGGGGTGTCGCTGATGACCTTCCCGACCGACACCCGCGGCTACACCATCAGCAAGAAGCTCGACAAGATCGGCAACCTCTCTTCCGACACCGCGATCCTCTACTTCGAGGACTGCAAGGTGCCCGCCCGCTACCTGCTGGGCGAAGAGAACGAAGGCTTCTACCACGTGATGACCAACTTCCAGGGCGAGCGCCTGACCGCGTCGATCACCGCCGTGGCGGCGATGGAGCTGATGATCGCCGAGGCGATCAAGTACGGCCACGAGCGCGAAGCGTTCGGCCGCCCGCTGATCAAGTTCCAGGTCTGGCGCCACAAGTTCGTCGAGCTGCTCTCGCAGGTCGAGGCGGCGAAGCGGCTGACCTACCATGCGGTCGAGCTGTTCGACGCCAAGGAGTCGCCGGTGAAGGAGATCTCGATGGCGAAGCTGGTCGCCGGAGATCTCGCCCAGCGGGTGGCCTACGACTGCCAGCAGTTCTACGGCGGCATGGGCTACATCGAAGAGACCGACATCGCCCGGGCGTGGCGGGACATCCGCCTGCTCACGATCGGCGGCGGCACCTCGGAGATCATGAAGGAGATCATCTCCAAGCTCTCGGGCTTCTAAACGGGCGCTCGTTTGGGCATGGTGGGCGGGTGAAGCGCCTGTTCCTGCTGTGCCTGTTGATCGCTGCCCCCGGGGCGCGGGCGGACTTCATGGATCACTTCGTGATCCGGGAGGACGTCGGCCCCCACAAAGCGCCGTACCTGGGGCCCGCCGAGCTGGTGGTGATTCCGGTCGAGGTGAAGGGCTTCCCTCCGCTCG
>JAGSPQ010000762.1 GCA_018262385.1 Myxococcaceae bacterium
TGATCGACGAGATCGCCGACCGGTCGGATCTGCTCGCCCTCAACGCAGCGCTCGAGGGCTCGCGCGCGGGCGAAGCGGGGAAGGGGTTCTCGATCGTCGCGGCCGAGATGCGGCGGCTGGCCGAGAACGTGATGGACTCGACGAAGGAGATCAAAAACCTGATCACCGAGATTCGCGAGGCGACCGCCGCCGCGGGTGGAGCGGCCGAGGCCTCGCAGAAAGCGACCGAGCAGGGCGAGCGGCTCGGCTCGGTGGCGGCCCAGGCGGTCGAGGGGATCCTCGCCGGCGTGCAGGAGACTTCCGACGCGGCGCGGGTGATCAACCTCGCCACCCAGCAGCAGCGCACCGCGACCGAGCAGGTGGTGGCGTCGATGGCCGAGATCGAAGACGTCACCCGGCAGACGACCCACGCGTCGAAGCAGGCGACCGGCGCCGCGGCCGAGCTGACCCAACTGGCCGGGCGGCTGGCCGAGCTGATCAAGCGCTTCAAGGCGGACTGACGTGCGAGCGCAGCCCGTTTCGATCATCTCGAGCGCAGTCGAGGACCGCTGACGCGTGGACACCGAGTCGCTCAAGAAGTCGCTGCTCTCCAAGTTCGTCGAGGTGACGGGCGATCGGCTGCAGACGATCCAGCTCGGGGCGATCGACCTCGAGAAGGCCGACGCCGAGCAGGCGGCCGAGAACGTCGCACGCGAGCTGCACACGATGAAGGGCGAGGCGCGGATGCTCGGCCTGGCCGCGGTCGGGCAGCTGGCGCACGCCTGCGAGGACCTGCTGAAGGCCAACCGCGATCAGAAGGTCGACGCCCGCACCGCGACCGATCTGCTGCTGCGCGCCTGCGACGCGATCTCGGATCTGCTCGAGGAGCTCGACAGCGCGAAGGAAGGCTCGGACCACTCGAACGCGCTGGCGGCCAAGCTGGCGGAAACCTCGGGCCAGTCGCTGCCGCCGCTCCAGCCGACCCGGAAGAAGGCGCCGCCCCCTTCCGCCCCCGCCGGCCCCCCTGCGTCTTCCGCTCCGGTGCCGGGGCCGCGGCCGACCCAACCGTCGGCGCCGCCGGCTCCTTCGGCTCCCGAGGCCCGCCCGTCGGCGCCGGGGCTCGACGAGCACGGCGAGCGCAAGGCTCCGCTCGATCGATCGATTCGGGTCAACGTCGAGATCCTCGACGCGCTCGGGATGCTGGCGGGCGACCTGCTGGTCGAGAGCGCCCGCAACCGGCTGCGCGCCGACGAGCTGACCGAGCTGCTGGCCCGGTTCGCCCGGGTGGGCGACGCGCTGCTTCGCTTTCACCAGTCGCACCAGCACGACAAGGTCTCCCACGACGCGCTCGAGCGGATGGAGCGCGACCTGCACCTGCTGCGCGATGACACCTTCCGCTTCGTCCGCCACCACGTCGACGGGGTCAACACCCTGCACGGCAACCTCTCGCAGCTGGCCGACAACGTGGCCGAGGCGCGGCTGGTTCCGCTGGCGACGGTGTTCGAGGCGTTTCCCCGCGCGGTGCGCGAGATCGGCATCTCTCAGGGCAAGCAGGTCGACCTGGTGATCGAGAAGACCCAGGTGGGCGTCGACCGCTCGATGGTGGGCGACGTGCGCGACGCGCTGGTCCACCTGCTGCGCAACGCGGTCGATCACGGCCTCGAGGCGGTCGACTACCGGCAGACGCTGGGCAAGAGCGACGTCGGCAAGATCCAGATCCGCGCCCGCGCCGACGGCGACATGCTGCACATCGAGGTCGAAGACGATGGGCGCGGCATGGATCCCGAGCACCTGCGCCGGGTGGCGGTGGCGAAGAAGCTGCTCACCCCCCACCAGGCCAACGCGCTGACCGAGCGGGAAGCGATCGAGCTGATCTTCCGCGCCGGCTTCTCCACCCGCGACGAGGTGAGCGAGCTGTCGGGCCGCGGCGTCGGCATGGACGTGGTCAAGCGCAAGGTCGAGGCGCTCAGCGGCTCGGTGTCGGTGCAGAGCAAGGTGGGCCGCGGGACCACGATCGCGCTGCGGCTGCCCCAGTCGCTGGCGCTGATGCGGGTGCTGCTGGTGCGGCTGGGCGACGACGTCTACGGAGTGCCGGCCGCCGAGGTCGAGGCGGTGGCGCGCTTCAAGCCCGAAGATCGGATGGAGGTGTTCGGCACGGTGGCGGTGATGCACCGCGGCCGGCCGACGTCGCTGGTGGCGCTCGGCCCGCTGCTGGCGCTCAACGGCGGGCCCCGGTTCGATCGCCCGCCGGCGGTGGTGGTGCGGCACGGCGAGGAACGGGCGGCGCTGGTGGTCGACGGGTTGATCGACGAGCGCGAGGTGGCGGTGAAGCCCTGCGGCGGAGAGTTCCTCAAGGGCGCTCCGTTCATCGCCGGCACCGCGGCCCTCGAGGACGGACGGATCGCGGTGCTGCTGCACGTGCCGGACATCATGGCCGAGGTGCGGCGGATGGCGCGGCCGGTGGTCGAGCAGGCGAGCGCGAAGCGGCTGCGGGTGCTGCTGGTCGACGACTCGCCGATCGCGCGCGCCACCGAGAGCGCGCTGGTGAAGGCGCTCGGCCACTCGGTCGAAGAGGCGCAGGACGGCGAGGACGGCTGGACGCGGATCCAGGCGTCGCCCTTCGACCTGGTGCTGACCGACGTGCAGATGCCGCGGCTCGATGGCTTCGCCTTCACCCGCCGGCTGAAGACCAACCCCGAGCTGGCCCGCATTCCGGTGATCATCCTCTCCTCGCTGGCCTCCCCCGAGGACAGGCGGCGCGGGCTCGATGCCGGAGCCGACGGGTACCTGATCAAGGGCGAGCTGGGGGTCGAGTCGCTGGCGCTGGCGATCGACCGGTTGGTTTGAGCGTGAGTGGCTCCTGCCGCGTCCAGCTCGTCGAGCAGGGAGGCCGCCTCTCGCGCTGGATCCGGCCGCTGTTCGGCGGGCGGATCGCCGAGGTCGCAGCTCCGGCCGACTACCTGTTCGCGGTCGAGGCGATCGGCCGGTTGCGCCCGCAGCTGGTGATGCTGGATCTCGAGAGCAACCCCCTCGAAGCGCTGGCGGCGCTCGAAGCGCTGATGGCGCAGTGCCCGACTCCGGTGCTGCTGGTGGTCGGGGAGCACAGCAGGGCGCACGCGAAGCGGGCGATGGCCGCCGGTGCCCTCGACGGGATCGAGCTCCCCGAGCGGCCGACGGCCGACTTCTTCATGGCCTTGAGTGCCCAGGTGCTGCTGCTGTCGAAGGTGCGGGTGATGCGCCACGTCAAGGGCCGCAGCCGGCTCAAGGGCACCCCGGCGTTGAGCAAGGCGCCGTTTCCGCTGGTGGCGAT
>JAGSPQ010000763.1 GCA_018262385.1 Myxococcaceae bacterium
AGCTGCCCGAGCAGGGGGTGACGCTGAAGGACATGGGCGCACCGACGAACTGCTCGCTGGTGGGGCCGCTGTCTGCGTTTCACACCCTCGGCCTGAAGGAGCCGACCGTCGCGGAGAAGACCGGGAAGGTGGAGAGCACCCCGCTGGCCGCTCCGCTCAACGGGGAGGTGCGCAGCTTGAGCTTCCCCGACGGCCGGCTGTCGCTGTCGCCCGAGCCGGCGGTGGGAGACCTGTACTTGATGGCGGCGGACTTCGACGTTCCGGCGGCCGGCACCTGGGTGGTGCGCACGGTGACCGGGATGGACCACGCGGTCACTCTCGACGGCACCCCGCTCTACGCGCGGTTCACCTGGGCGGCGCCCGCGCCGTCGCTGACCTCGCGGGCGGTGAAGCTGGCCGCCGGCACCCACCGGCTGATGGTGCGGATGTCGCGCGATGATCAGCAGGGCCAGCTGAACGTGCAGGTGATGCGGTTGGACGGAGCGCCCGCCCAGCTGACCTTCCGCCCGGCGCGGGGGCCGGCGAAGGCCTGGGGCCCGAAGTCGGTCGAGCTCGTCTCGAACCCGCGGGGCCTGTTCGGCGCTGCGGCCGAGCTCGAGCAGGCGCTGGCGGGTGAAGTGGGCGGCGCGCTGGCGGCGTTCGTGGCCGCGCGGGACGGAATGAACCGGGATCGCGACGGCGCCAAGCGGCTGATCGCCGGGCTGCCGGCGGCGTACTGCGGAGCAGTGGTGGCGGTGCTGAAGGCCGAGCTGCAGCTGGGCGACCGCACCGTGCCGACCAAGGTGGCCCGCGGGCGCGCGACCCGGGATCTCGAAGCCGCGGTGGTGAAGGATCCGGGGCTGGTCCACGCCCACCTGCTGAGCGCGGTGCTGGCGCTCGACGACGCCCGCCACCTCGACGCGCTCGAGATCCTGAAGACCGCGCGGGCGGCGCACAGTCCGGTCGGCGCTCCGGTGCTCGAGCTGCAGGCCCGGGTCGAGCTGGGGCTGGGGATCGACGCCCAGGCGGTGACCACCGCGCTGGCCGCCGAGGCGCAGCGGCCCGGAGACTGCGAAGCGCTGACGCTGCGCTACGACGTTGCCCGGCGGCGCGACGCCTCGAGCGAGGCCGACGCCCTGCTGCCGCTGCTGCGCAAGTGTCCCGGCGCCCTGGGCCGCGAAGCCGATGCGCTCAAGGTGCGCGGCAAGATCGAGCAGGCGGCGAAGGTCTACGAGGCGATGCTCGAGCGGGATCCGGGCCAGGTCGCGGTGGGGACGCTGCTGGTCAACGCCTGGGTCTCGCTGCGGCGCTACGACGAGGCGGTGGCGCTGCTGAAGCGGCTGGCGGCGCAGTGGCCCCGCAACGCGCAGGTGCTCAAGCAGCTGGGCGACGTCTACGACTACGCGGGCAAGAGCGCGCTGGCGCTGGAGACCCGCGAGAAGGCGCTGCTGCGCGACGGCGCGGACCTGGCGCTGCGGCGGCTGGTCGAGCGGGCGAAGACCGGCAAGGAGCTGCTCGAGTCCCGCGCGATCTCCACTCAGGAGGCGCTGAAGGCCTACGAGGCGGCGCCGGGCGCGGAGGACGTCGCCGCCGCGTACATCCTCGATGCGGCGGCGGTGCGGGCGTACCCCGACGGCTCGCAGGTGGATCGGATCCACATCATCCAGAAGGCGCTCGACCAGAGCGGGGTGTCGGAGGTGGGCGAGGTCACCCTTCCTTCCGGCGCGATCGTGCTCAAGCTGCGGACCCTGAAGGCCGATGGCCGGGTGCTCGAGCCGGAGAGCTTCGAGGGGAAGGACGCGGTCAGCCTTCCGGGAGTGCAGGTCGGTGACTTCGTCGAGTACGAGTACCTGGTGGCGCACCCGCCCCGGGGGCCGACCCAGCCGGGCTTCACCGCCTCGAGCTTCTATTTTCAGATCGCCCGCCAGCCGAACAACTGGTCGACCTACGCGGTGGTGGCCGACAAGGGCACCGGGCTGAAGGTCGACTCGCACAACATGAAGGCGCCCTCGCCGCGGGTGGAGGGGAACGAAGAGGTCTTCACCCACGAGGAGCGGCGGGTGGACCCGTACATTCCCGAGCCGCAGGGGCCTCCGACGGGCAACGAGTTCCTTCCGTTCGTCAGCGTCGGCGCGGGCGCCACCGGCAACGACGGGCTGGTCGCCGCCTACGCCGACGTGTTCCTCGACAAGGGGCAGGTGACCGCCGAGGTCGACGCGTTCGCGCGGGCCGCGGGGGCGGGCACCACCGGGCTGGCGCAGGCGAAGGCGGTCTACACCGCGGTGATGGACAAGCTGTCGGGCCGCGACGCGGGGCTGGGCGTCTCGGCGGCGACGTCGGTGGCGCAGGATCGCGGCAGCCGGCTGTGGCTGCTGTACGCGTCGCTCAAGGCGCTGGGGATCGACACCCGGCTGGCGGTGGTGCGCACCTTCACCGCCGACCCGGCGGCCTACCTGTTTCCCAACGAGCAGCTGCTGCCCTACCTGTGCCTGCGGGCGATGGTGAAGGAAGGCGAGCAGCTGCAGCCGGTGTGGATGGATCCGCTGGTGCGCTATGCGCCGTTCGGAGAGCTGCCCGAGGTGGCCGCGGGGCGCGAGGGCTACCTGCTGCCCGAGCCGGGCCGGCCGGCCGAGCAGGTGAAGACTCCGGCGCGGGTGAAGCGCCCGGGCAAGGAGGTGGCGCTGAAGCTCGAGCTGGCCGCCGACGGGAAGCTGACGGGCAGCGGGGTCGAGTCGTACACCGGCTTCGAAGCGGCGCAGCTGGCCGAGGCGCTCGACAGCATCGCGCCGGATCAACGCGAGCAGGCGCTGCAGAGCGCGCTCTCGCGGTACTTCGGCGGCGCGGATCTGTCGAAGCTCGAGCTCGATTTCACCCGCGCGGTCGGAGCGCCGGTGGTGGTCCGCTACGCCTTCACCGCCCCCCGCTTCGCCCGGGTGGAAGGCGAGGGCCGGCTGGTGCTGCAGGGCGCGACCTTCCCGATGCTGCTCGGCCGCCGCTTCCTCCAGCTGAGCACCCGCCGCACCCCGCTGTTCATCGACGGCACCGAGGCCAGCCACACCGTGGCGACGATGAAGCTCCCTGCCGGCTGGAAGCTGTCGGATCCGCTGCCGGAGGTGAAGAGCGGGTGCGCCTACGGCTCGTACGTCCGCCGGGAGAAGCAGGCCGGCCAGACGCTGACCCTCGAGGAGGACTACCAGCTGTCGATGGCCCGCGTTCCGCCGAAGGACTACGACGAGTTCGCGCGCTTCGCCGGCGAGGTCGACCTGATCCAGGGCCGCGACCTGCTGATCGAGAAGAAGCCCTAG
>JAGSPQ010000764.1 GCA_018262385.1 Myxococcaceae bacterium
CGAGAGGATCGGATTCTCGAGCTTGGTGTTCGGCTTGCCACCCAGCAGCGGCAGCCCGGCCAACGCCAACCCCACCACCCATGCGGCCACGCTCATTGAGCGGTCTCCTCGATGCAGCGCGACTTGAGCGAGAACCGGTAGTCCCTCAGCTCGTCATTCCAGTATTCGTTCATGAACCGGTACGAGACCTGCTTCTTCTCGAGCTTCGGCTCGCTGACCAGCGCGACCAGCTTCGAGCCCTTCTTCACCCGCTCGTAGAGCTTGAGGCCGACCTCGTACTCCATCAGCCGCACCTGCTCGGAGGCGCGCAGCAGCCTGTCCGCCTCGGCCCGCACCGAGTTCTTCAGCCGCTCGTCGTAGACCCGGGTGCCCTCGGCGCGCGAGAGGTCGTACAGCCGGGTCATGTACGAGAACATCCGCTCGCCGAAGGTCCCGGCAAACCGGCCCATCAGCTCGCCTTCGTACTCGAGCGACTCGAGGAACTTCCGCGACCGCTTGGTCGAGCCATGGCTGCTTGCCGCCCGCAGCAGCCGCGGGTCGTGGGTCAGATCCTCGCGCTCCCGGATCGCCTCGATCGAGTCGGCAAACCTCCGGGTCAGCTCCTTGGCGGCACGCTTGGCCGGCAGGTAGTGGCACAGGTCGCGGTAGATCATCGCCCGCAGCAGGTACTTGTCGGGCAGGAACTCGTCCCGGAACGCCGGCGCGTCGAGGGTGGTCAGGATCCCCATCGCCGCGTGGATCTGCCCGAGGTTGTAGCGGGTCCACGCCTCTTCCAGGTACAGCGTCGCCCGGCCCGGATCGAGCGCCGGCAGCTTCACCAGGTTGTAGGCCTCGAACGCGCCGTTGAAGTCCTTCAGCTCGTAGCGCAGCCGCGCGACCGCGAGGATCGCGTCGTTGCGCGCGTCCTGGGTCAGCTTCTCGTCCTTCGCCAGCTCGTAGAAGTCGTCGATCACTTCCTTCGGCACCTCGCGCTTGAGCGTCTTCAGCCGGGTCACCAGCAGCGCGAACTTCGCCCGCGAGGCCTCCGAGCCCGCCTCGGGCAGCTTGGAGAAGTGGGTGTTGGCCCAGCGCTCGTTGCCGACCCGCAGGTCGACCAGCCCCTGCTGGTAGTGCGCGTAGCCGCTGATCTCCTCGGGGAGGAAGCCGAGGTCGAGCGCGCCGAACACCTGCTCGTCGATCATCACCTCGTCATGGGGAAGATCGGTCAGCTCCTGCAGCGTCGCCAGCGCCTTGGGCAGCACCTGGGGGTTGGTGCGCTCGCGGGCGATTCGCGCCAGGTACACCGCGCCGGCGTGCCGCAGGCCGATCTCGATCAGTGAGCGGGCGAGGAAGAACTGCGCCCAGGCGTAGTTCTCGTCCGTCGCCGCCACGTTCTCGGTGAAGGTGAACAGCTTGGCCGCCGCATCCTTCGGGCTGCCGGTGAAGTAGTCGTTGAGCGCGTCGTCGAACAGCTTCGGGTCGAGCTTCTGCGGAGTCGGCGCGACCGCCGCCGCCGGCGCCGGCGCTGCCGCCGGAGCCTCCGCCGGCCTGGGCTCTTCCGCCTTCGGAGCTTCCTTCGCCTTCGGCTCCGCTGCCTCTCCGGTCACCGGGTCGACCTTCTTCTCACCTTGCGCCTGCGCCCCGGGAGCAACGACCAGGGCGAGCAGCGCAACCACGATCCTGCGATTCATCAAAGACTCCTCACTCGGTGCCACCGAAGTTCAGCGCGAGCATCAACTGAATGGTGATCACCTGCGAAAGCTTCGCCTTGCTGTTGATGACGAGGTTGTCGGTCACGTCCAGGCGGTAGCTGACCCACCGGTTCTGGAACAGCCGAATGCCCGCTCCGAGGTTGATCGCCGGCGAGAAGCCCCCGACCGAGAACTTGAACAGGCTGGCCCCGATCAGGAAGTGCGCCTCGTAGTGCAGCACCCAGGTGTTGAGCACCGAGCTCTTTCCGTAGAACGGCTTGAGCATCAGGTCCGAGCCGACGAACCAGTTGACCTCGTCGAACGCCGTCGGCAGCACCCCGAAGTCGCGCTCGAGCTGATCGCGCAGACCGGTGCTGACGTTGAAGCTGTAGCCGCCTCGCGCCACCTGCCAGCCGACGTAGTCGCTGAAGTGAACCACCACGCTGCCGCCCGGGTAGTAGCCCTTGTAGAAGGCGTCGAGCGGCAGAGTCCCGACCAGCAGGTCGAACTCGAAATCCATGGTGTAGGCACGGTTTTGAATCGCCGACACGCTGCCGGGGTTCTCCAGCTCAGTGGTTTGTGCGCGGGCAACGAATGAACTCAGCAACAGCACGACGGCCAAAACGCGTTTCACGTGGTGTCCCCTTCGCGGATCGCGAGCGTCAGCGCGGCGATGCTCGCGATGTTGCGCCAGTTAGGCAAGGAATCTTCGAGCGAGGCAAAAGATCGCTGAAAGACTCAGTAGCCGACCGAGTTGAAGAGGAAGGGATAGCTGATCACCACCCCTGCGCCCTTGGCCGGCGGAAACTTCCAGGTCTTGAGCGAAGTGAGGATGCAGCCCTCGACCGCGCTCGACTTCATCGTCGACGACTTGGTCTTCGCGGTCGTCACCGTGCCGGAGGTCGAGATGTTCCACTCGAGCACGATCTTCCCTGCCAGCCCGGGCTCCCGCAGCAGCGCGCGCTCGTAGCAGGCCGAGACCTCGGACAGGTGCGAGTTGATCACCTTGGCGACCGCCTCTTTGTCGATCGTCCCCTGCACCCCGATGCTCCGCACCGACGCGCGGCCGACCGTCCCTCCGACCTTCCCCTTGCCGACGTTTCCCGCGCCGAGCGCCCCGATCCCGCCGCCGCCCTTGCCGCGCAGCACCTCGAGTCCCTTGGTCCCCATTCCCCCGCCGCCACCCCCGCCGAGCCCGAAGGTCCCCAGGCCCGCGTTGGCGATCGGCGCCTTGCCGATCAGATCCGCCATCTTGTAGTTGTTCTTCGCGTCCTTCTTTCCCGGCCCGTTGCCCAGCTTGTCCACCGCGGCGAGCAGATCCTTCATCGCCGGGCCGGCGGCCGAGAGCTTCTCGAGCGCCTTGATCTTCGGCGGCTCGGCCAGCGGAGGCGGCTTGGCGACCGGCTTCTCCGCCTTCGCCACCTCCTTCTTCTTCTCCGGCGCCTTCGGCTCCTTCTTCTTGATCTCCTCGAGCTTCTTCTTCGCCTCTTCCTTCTTCTTCGGCTCGGGCGCGATCAGCCGCACCGCCACCGGCGGCACGTTCTTGTTCACGAAGTCCGGCATCTCGTCCGAGGGGGCGAAGCTGACGAACGCGGCAAACAGCCCGAGGAAGAGTTGCGCTGCCCGACCGCCTCGAGCTGATCCGCGGTCAGCGGGTAGAAGTTTCCGTCCTCTCCCCGCCGCTCGACCGCCGCGCCCGGAGGCACGAAGACCCGGTAGCCGCCGCCCCGCTTGTCGGCCAGCACCATCTGCGACTGCGGCAGCCGGAAGCCCCACAGCGGCATCGGCGCCTTGTCGTCGAAGCCGCCGATCACCGGCTTCTTGAGCGGAATCTCGGCGAACGACCGCGCGTGCTGACGAAGCTCGCCCCAGTACAGCTCGAAGAACAGCCGCGGGCTGCCCTTGCCTTCGGCCGAAGCGGGAATCGACGGCAGCGAGCGCTTGCGCGGCCTGGTCGGCGCCTGGGCGGGCGCGTGCTGCACGTGCTGGGCGGTCGCCGCGCTGGCGGCACCCGGACCCTGGCGGCGGTTGGCGGCCCCGGCCGGAGCGGCAGGCTTGGCGGCGGGGACGTGGCGGGCCGCCGGCGCCGCAGGGCGGGGCGGCTCGGGCGCCGACATCGGCGGCGGAGGCGGCGGCCGCACGTTCAGCTGCGGCGCGCGGGTGGTGGGCCCGGCCTCGAGCGCGTCGCCGACCATCACGCTCTCGGTCGCCGTCTCGTCCTGGATGTCGAACGGGCTGTTGGACACCGCCCGCAGGTTGGGCGCCGGGCGGTTGGTCGGAACGGTCGTCTCCAGCACCGCGGCGGGCGCAGAGGCACGGCGGGTCGACACCACCGTCGCCGGCATCGGCTTGGCCGCCACCGCCGCGGCAGGAGCGTTCGCCGGTCGCGCCGGGGTCTGCGGCCGCGGAGCTGCGGCCGGCGCGGCGGCCGGAGCCGAGCCGAACAGCGCCGCCAGCTCGGGCGGAGGGGCCTGCTTGTTCGCCGGCTTCTGCGCCAGCACCCGCACCTTCAGCGAGAACGGGCCAATCGCCACCTCGTCCACCGGCCGCACTTCACAGGCGGTGACCCGGTGGCCGTTGACGAACACGCCCAGCACGCTGTTCTGGTCCTGCACCGCCGCCTTGCCATTCTGGAAGTAGAGCGTCGCGTGTGCCTCGCCGACCGACGGGTCGTCGAGCTTGAGGTCCGAGTACGCGCCGGAGCCGAGCGTGTACTGGCCGGGCACGAACACTTCCGTGCCGACCAGCAGCCCGTCTCGCAGGATCACGACCTGGAGCACCGTGGGTTGTGCGCTCACTTCAACGAACTCCGCTCACGCTGCCGCCGTACTCCAGGCGGGAGAATTACAGCCCGTCGTACAGCGAGCCCACGATTTCCTCGCGAAAGCTCTCGCGCTTCTTGATCATCGACCGCGTCTTCAGCTCTTTGCGGTCGTACAGGTAGACGGCGCCCGACTTGTTCGTCTGCCCCTGGATCAAGCGATCATCGAAGTCGATGCGGGTCGGCCCGCGCGTCGGCGCCGCGCCGCCCGAGTCTGCTTGAGGCTCGACCGCTCCCGCCGGAGGGCGGCTGTTGAGATTCACTGCCGGCGCTTCCCTCTTCGCCGACGCTGCAGCGGGAGCCGCCTTGGCCGCCTTTTTCTTGCCGGCCGCGAGCGCAGCGGAGCCGCTCAACATCACCAGCGCTCCGATCAACATCAGTGAGGTGCGCATGCGAAGCCGGAGACTAAAACGAACAGAGGCCCTCCGCGTCAACAAATGCGCCGGCTCGCGCGCATTCGCACGCACATCCACGCACGATCGTTGACGGGTCATGTCGAACCGACACCGCGCTGACACCCGCGGTTCCGATCTGCGCCGCAGAGCCCGCGTTTGAAGCGTGTTAGGGGACGGCCGGTGCGCTTCTTCTTCTTTCTCGCTCTGACCGCGGTCCTCTGCGGCTGCCCTGCGCGTCCGGCCCCGACTGCGCTCGACGCCGGTGCTCCCGCCGCCGCTGCTCCGGCCGGCGCGCGCCCCCGCCTGCTCGCGGTCGGTCCCCGGCTGCTGTCCAACCAGACCTCGCAGCCGATCTCCGTCTGGGCCACCCACCTGAAGCCGGGGATGACGCTCGAGCTGTCGGGCGCGGTCACCCTCTCGCTGCCGCTGACGGTGCTCGACGAGACGCACGCGTTCACCCGCCTGCCCGCGCACGTCGAGAGCGCCGACGGCCTCGCCGAGGCGATGATCCAGGTCGCGCTCAAGGGCGGGGAAGGGAAGGTCGCCGGGCTGGTGCTGGTCAACGACACCCACTTCCCCGATCTCACCGCGCTGGTCGCCTCTCCCGACGGCGCCTGGCTGTTCGCCCTCTCCACTCCCGACGATCACGTCTACGCCCTCGAGCTGGCGACGAAGCAGGTGACCCAGCTGCAGACGGCCGACGGCCCCAGCGCGTTGGCGGTGTGGACCGATCCCGAGAAGAAGAGCTGGCTGGTGGTCGCCCACCGCTTCGC
>JAGSPQ010000765.1 GCA_018262385.1 Myxococcaceae bacterium
CCAGCGCGACGCCCTGCTCACCTTCGTGGTGGTCGGCGGCGGCCCCACCGGGGTCGAGCTCGCCGGCGCGCTGGGCGAGCTGTCGCGCTTCACCGTCGCCCGCGACTTTCGCGCCATCGATCCCACCCGGGCGCGGATCATCCTCCTCGAGGCGGGCCCAAGGATCCTCGCCGGCTTCCCCGAGAAGCTCTCCACCGCCGCCCAGCACTCGCTGCGGGAGCTCGGGGTCGAGACCCGGGTCCACACCGCGGTGCTCGAGGTCGGCGCCGACGGAGTGCAGACCGCGGCCGGCTTTGTTCCCGCGCGCACCGTGCTGTGGGGCGCCGGCGTCGCCGCCGCGCCGCTCAGCCAATCGCTCGGCGTCGCGCTCGATCGGGCGGGAAGGGTGAAGGTCGAGCAGGATCTGTCGATCCCCAAGCACCCCGAGGCGTTCGTGGTCGGAGATCTGGCCGCCTTTCCCACCCAGGACGGGCGCGGGCTCCCCGGAGTCGCCCAGGTCGCGATCCAGGGCGGCCGGTTCGCCGCGAAGACGATCCTCGCCACCCTCGACGGCCAGCCGCGCCAGGCGTTCGAGTACAACGACAAGGGCAACATGGCGACCATCGGCCGCGCCCGCGGCCTGGCCCACATCGGCCGGATCCAGCTGTCCGGTTTTCTCGGCTGGCTCGGCTGGCTCGGCGTCCACCTGGTGTTCCTGATCGGCTTTCGCAACCGGGCCCAGGTGATGCTCGAGTGGGCGTGGGCCTGGTTCACCTACCAGCGCGGCGCCCGGCTGATCCTGGGCCGGGCGTCGTTGGACGGGCCGGCGAAGGCCGCTCCCGAGCCGGCCGCCCGGAAATGAGCGCCGAGGCCAGCCGCTGCCCCTGCGGCGGCGGCGAGTACCCCAGCTGCTGCGGCCCCCGTCACACCGGGGCGGCGCCGGCCCCCACCGCCGAGGCGCTGATGCGCTCGCGCTACTCCGCCTACGTGCGCGGCCTCGCCGGGTACCTCGCCGCCACCCAGCGGGCGCCGCTCGATGAGAAGGGAACGCTGTCCTGGGCCGGCTCGGTGAAGTGGCTCGGGCTCACCGTCCACTTCGCTAAAGGAGGGGAGGGCGACGGCGCCGGCGAGGTCGAGTTCACCGCCCGGTACCTCGCGGGCGAGAGGCTGTGCAGCCTGCACGAGCGGTCTGCCTTCGAGCGCGACGGCGGCCGGTGGCTCTACACCACCGGAACCCCCGAGCACTCCGAGCAGAAGGTCGAGCGCAACGCCCCCTGTCCCTGCGGCAGCGGCCGGAAGTTCAAGCGCTGCTGCGCCTGAAAGCCCTCAGGCCGGGATCGCGGTGACCACGGTGGTGGTGTTGTGCCAGCCGTCGAGCCTGAGCGGGGCGATCGAGTTACCTGTCATGCGCGTTGGTCGATCACGCCTAGCGCCGGTAGGCCGGGTTCTGCGTTGGATCGATGACTGCCGCCAGCGCTGCCGCTTTGTAGCCATCGGTCGTGCGGCCAAGCTGCAGAAGTGAATAGGCGCGGGCGGAATGGACCTGAGCCTTCTGGGGACGCTCGGCCAGCGCCTGGTCGTACGCCTGAATCGCTTCCTCGTGTTTGCCGACCTTCTGGAGCGCCTTTCCTTTCTCGAAGAAGAACTCCCAGTAGGGGCCTCCGGCGAGCGCCCGGTCGCAGTGCGCGATGGCTTCGGCTCCAGCCGTGAGCTTGCACCTGTCCTGATCGATTGCTCCGGCGAGGGCCTTCAGCCTCGGGTTCTTCTGGGTGGGAGCCTTGGCGGCGAAGGCCGCCATCTCCTCGTAGGAGCCGCCCCAGCGCGGCGCCAGCGACTTGATGCTGATCATGTGGGCGGCGAGGCTGGTGGGGCATTGCTTGAGCATCAGGTCCAGCTGGGTTGGAGGTTTGGCTTCGGGGGTGCCGGCGATCCGGTTCAGGTTGATCATGATCCGGCGCGCCGCGAAGGTCGGGTGCCTGGCGATCGACGCTTCGAGGTCGGCGCGCGCCAAAGGAATCAAAGCCTTCATCGACTTCCATTGTTCCTTGCTGGTCCGGGAGGCCCAGTCTTTGCCGTGGCGCTGCTCGGCGAGCGCGAAGTACCAACTGCCGCGTGCGACGAGCGGGGCGTACGACTGCGGCGAGGCCTTCACCCACTCGTCGAACAGCGCCGGCTCCTGCGGATCGCCGCAGTAGAAGGTTTCGAAGGCGTCAAGCCCCAACAACTCCTGTTCGCAGTCCGCATCCGCGATGGCCTGCAACCCTTCGAGTGCTGTCGTGAGCTCGGCGAAGCGGCGCTCGGTGAACATCATCCTCAGCGCGATCTTGTTCACCGTCTTCGTCGCAGCGCGCGAGTCCACGAAGGGAAGCGGCGGCGCCTCCGCCGCGCGCGAGGGAGCCCCCGCGAGGATCAGCCCTGCGAGCATGATCATGTGCATGGCTGTCGTTGTACCAGCCGCAGGTCGGCAGCTGTGTGATTTGTGATTATCGCCCGAGACAGGAAAGGCGCGCTGGTCGACCGAGTCCCGCCGCCGGTCGCGCCCCGGCCGGTGGATTCCCGCCAGCCCGGTTGGAGAGGACTGCAGGGAGCCGAGCAACGGCAGACGCTGACCGGCGCGGAGCCCGCCTACCTCCACGCCGAGTGGCTGCGGGACTCCGCCACCGGGGGGCCGATCGGCGCCGGCCACGGGTGGCTCGCCCAGCACGCCCAGAAGGTGGGTGACCCGGCCCGGTGGAAGGGGCTGCTGATCTCGGCGATTGACGCGACCGGCGCCGAGGCCTGGCGGCACTCCGCGGGCGACTACCGGCTCACTGCTGCCGTCGGCGCGGGGCAGCTGGTGGTGTTGGTGCTCGAGGATGACGACTTCGGCTGGAAGGTGCAGGCCCTCGAGTTGGCGTCCGGCAAGGTCCACTGGACCACCGGCGGCTGAGGCTGGCGCTGCCTCCGGGAGGGGAGGGCGCCGGCGAGGTCGAGCGGCCGCAAGTTCAAGCGCTGCTGCGGCTACAAGCCCTCAGGCCGGAATCGCGGTCACCACCGTGGTGGTGTTGTGCCAGCCGTCGAGCCGGCCCCGGAACCGCGCGATCTCCCCGTAGGAGAGAAAGCCGGTCCCTAGGCTGAGCTTCCTCATGGACCCAGTCGAGCAGCTGATCACCCGGTGGAAGAACGACCCCGGGGGCAGCTGGCACGCCGGGCGACCTGCGCCTGAAGGGAGTGGCGGAGGTCGCCTCGTCCCTCTGCATCAAGACCTTGAGCCGAGTGCGTACCCGTCTCTTCGATGAGTCCGCCGTCGTGATCGCAGCAGAA
>JAGSPQ010000081.1 GCA_018262385.1 Myxococcaceae bacterium
TTCTTCACCCGGGCGAGGAAAGTGGTGCGGGGACGAATGTTGAGCTCCTGCAACATCTCGTAGTTGCGCTCGCTCAGCTTCGCCTTCGCCACCCTCGACGCCGGGTCATTGATGTTTCCAAACGTGATCGCCTGGGTCGGGCAGGCCTGGGCGCAGGCCGGGGTCACCGCTCCGTCCGGCAGCGCCTTGCGATCGCGGCCCGCGCGCTTGGCGGCGATCTTCGCCTCCTCGACGCGCTGGGTGCAGAAGGTGCATTTCTCCATCACCCCGCGGTAGCGCACCGTGACGTCCGGGTTGCGCTGCAGCTTGAGCGTCTTCATCCGCTCGACCTTCGCCTTGTCCCCGGTCAGCATTCCGGACAGGTTGCCGGTGGTGCCGGGCACCAGGTTGCCGGTGGCGCTGAAGTCGAGGTAGTTGAACCGGCGGACCTTGAACGGGCAGTTGTTGGCGCAGTACCGGGTGCCGATGCACCGGTTGTAGGACATCGAGTTGACGCCCTCTTCGTCGTGCACCGTCGCCGCGACCGGGCACACCGGCTCGCACGGCGCGTTCTCGCAGTGCATGCACGGCAGCGGCTGGTGGGCCGCCTTCGGATCGTCGATGTCGCCCTGGAAATAGCGGTCGATGCGGATCCAGTGCAGCTCGCGGCCCAGCAGCACCTGCTCGCGGCCGACCGAGGGGATGTTGTTCTCGGCGACGCAGGCGATCGCGCAGGCGTTGCAGCCGATGCAGCTGGCGAGATCGATCGTCATCCCCCACTGCTGGCCCTCGTAGGTCACTTCGTCGTGCAGCTGAATCGGCCGCGAGGGCCGGGACGTCGCCGCGCCCGGCTGCAGCAGGTTGTCGGGGATGCTGCCCTTCTTGGCGAACTCGCCGCCCTTGCTCCACTCGTCGGTGGTGCCGGTGCGCAGCAGCGGCCGCTCGCCCAGGCCCAGGGTGCGCTCGACGCCCTTCGCGTCGACCATCTGGGCGAAGGTGAGCTCCTTGAACGGGTTGGCCGGAACGCTGAAGTGATCCTGGGTGGAGCAGAGGATCTGGGTGTCGCTGGTGCGGGTGAGGGTCACGCCCTGCACCACCCCGGTGTTGTCGGTCAGCAGCGGGCCGACGTCGACCCCCAGGCCGGTGGCCACCGCGCCGGTGGTCTTGCCGTACCCGTGGAGGATCGCCACCGTGTAGGCGGCGAGCCCGGGGAGCACGAAGGCGGGCGCCTTGATCTTCCGCCCGTCGACCGCCAGCTCGACCACGTCGGCCTTGTAGCCGTTGCGATCGACCTTGCTGAGGATGCCGGCCTCTTTGGCCAGCGCGGGCGAGACGAGCACCGCGTTGTCCCAGCACAGCTTGCTCATCGAGTCGGGCAGCTCCTGAGTCCAGGTCAGGTTGGAGAGCCGGCCGTCGAGGACGTGGCCGTGCACCGCCACCAGCTCGAGCGCGCCCTTCGAGGGCACGGTGGGCTTGAGCTGCGCCACCGCGGCCGCTACCGCCGGCAGCAGCGGGGGCATCGGGGCGAGGGCGCGGACTCCGCCGGCGACGCCGTCGTGCAGCGCGCGGCGCCAGGCCTTCACTCCGGCCAGCTCCGAGCCCGCCGCGCGCCAGGTCTCTTCGACCAGCTTGCGGTCGGACCGCTCGGGGTGCCCGGTGAGCTGGGCCAGCAGCGAGGTGCTGGCGCGCGAACCGAACAGGGGGAGGATCAGCGGCTGGGCAATCGAGACCAGCCCGTTCCACGCGGTCGCGTCGCCCCACGACTCGAGGAAGTGGGTCAGCGGCACGTGCCAGGTGGCCTTCTGGGCGGTCTCGTCCGGCAGCACGCCGGCGTGAATCACCACCGGCGCCTTGGCCAGCGCCTCGCCGAACTTGAGCGCGCCCGGCGCGGTGTAGACGGGGTTGGCCCCGAAGATCAGCAGCGTCTGCACCTCGCCCGCGCCCAGCGCCTTGGTCAGCGCGGTGATCGAGTCGAGGTGCGAGGTGCGGGCCTGGCCGGTGGTCGACCGGGTGGCGGCCGCCGGATCCAGCAGCGCGTTGAGCGCGTAGGCCAGCGCGTGCACTGCCGGAGGCTGGCGCTCGCCGACGAGGATCGCGCTCGCCTGCTTGTGGGTGGCGAGATCCTTCGCCAGCGCGGTGACGAACTTCTCGGCTCCGGCCGGAACCGCCGCGCCTTCGACCGCCGCGGCCAGCTCGCCCAGCGCCAGTCCGTGCTTGGCGCCCAGCTCGCGCGCGAGCGCCTTGAGCAGCTCGCCGCACTGGCCGCTCGGCACCCGGACCCGGTGATCGGCGTTGGCGCCGGTGGACGAGAAGACGCCCTCGGCGACGTACAGCCGGTTCATCGCCGCCGCGTCTTGACGGGTGAGGACCGCGCGGCTCTTGCCGAACTGCCGGGCCAGCCGCAGGTGCTCGGGGCCCTTGATCAGGAAGTCGGAGTCGAGCGCGAAGAGGACCTTCGCGTTCTCCAGCTCGGGGTGGACCCGGGCGCCGGGGCCGAACGCCAGCTGGGCGCCGGCCTGCGCGCCGTCGGCGGCGAGCGGATCGTAGCGGTAGACCTTCGCCTCGGGCAGCTTCGCCTGCGCGGCCTTGAGCAACCGTTCGAAGGTGGGGCCGCCGTCTTCCTCGAGCAGGATCGCCAGGCCCTTGCCGGCCGCGGCGGTGAGCTTGCCGAAGTGCTCGGTGGCGAAGGCGTCGAACGCCTCCCAGGTGCTCGGCTTGCCGCCGCTGTGAGGCACGCGCGCGCGATCTGGATCGTACAGGCCCAACACCTCGGCCTGCGCCCAGATGTCGCTGGCGCCCAGCGAGGAAGGATGGAGCGGGTTGCCTTCGATCTTCGTCGGCCGCCCTTCGTTCGCCTCGACCACCACGCCGATCGCGCCTTCCGAGCGGTTGATCACGGTGGCGTAGTTCATCCGCACGCCGGGGATCACCGACTCCGGCATCCGGGTGTAGGGCAGAATCTCGTCTTCCGGCCGGCGGATGCAGGCCATCCCGCTCAGCGCGATCGACGCGCCGGCGATCTTCAGCACGTCGCGGCGGTTGAAGCCGTCGCTGGCGATGGTGCCGTTCTCGAACTCGTCCGGGCTGACCTCGCTCAGGTCTTTTTCTTTGTGCTCCAACGACCGCCAGTGGGTCGGGGGCTGCGACATCTGCTCGCGCAGCGGGGCGTAGGGATCTTTCTTCATGGCGAGTTCCGGGCGAAGCCGCGTTCGTCGTTGCCAGTCTTCATGGGGTCGTGGGTCCTCACCGGTGACAGCCGGTGCAGCCGGTAGTCGCGAACGTCTGGTGGGTGCCGTCTGCGGCGGCGACCCGTACCCGGCCCAGATCTCCCGGGGGGTGGAGGCCGACCGCGATCTTCGCCGCCTTGTCCCGCCAGGCGAGATCCCCGGTCCAGCCCATCCGGGTGATCGCCTCGACCGGGCGAAGATTGGGCGCCGGATCGCTGTGGCACTCGAGGCACCACGACATCGACAGCGGCTGCACCTGCTTGACGACCGCCATCGTGTCGATCCGGCCGTGGCAGGTCTCGCAGCCGATCGCGGCGCGATTCTCTCCGGTGCCGAAGCCCATGTGGGCGCTGTGGTCGAAGTAGGCGAAGTCCGGCAGCTTGTGGATCCGCTTCCAGGCGATCGGGGTGCCGTTGGTCCAGCTCTGCCGCATCACCTCGAGGGTGGGCGCGTCCTTCTTGATCTGCGAGTGGCAGTTCATGCACGTCTGGGTCGGAGGCACCCCGGCGTGCGGGCCGCGCTCGACGTAGGCGTGGCAGTACCGGCAGTCCATCTGCAGCTCACCCGCGTGCTGCAGGTGGCTGTAGGCGATCGGCTGCTTCGGCATGTAGCCGACGTCGGTGTTGTACGGCGAGGCCCAGTAATAGACCCCGAAGATGCCGGCCGATGCCAAAACCAGGGTGGCGATCAAGGTGTAGCGCGGGGTTTCGTTCGACCACCGCGGAAAAATCTGAGCCATTAGTTGGAGGACCTCGTTGTGCGGCGGCGGGTGGTTACCGAACCCTCACGCCTGCGACAAGATTTATTCGCGTGGATCCATAAGCGGCGCAGCCTTTGTCCGATCCGGGTGCAACCACCGAATCTAATTAAGCGAATCAGCCAGACCGGGGTTCAGGGGTTGGGGCCCTGCTTGGCCAGCAGCCGAGCCGCGTTGATCGCGTTTCCGCGCCCGAGGCCCTCGTCTTTCCAGAAGACGCGCAGGGCGCCGTTCTGGTCGACCACCCCGACCGTCGGCACCTGGAGCCACTGGTCGAGGGTGGTGCCGGCGTCGAAGTCTTCGCTGAAGCCGCCGGCGTTGCGGGTCTGGAGCGCCTGCTTGAAGGCCGGCTGAAACTGCCCCATCGCCAGCGCCTCGAACTTCTCCGGCGTGCCGCTGAGCACCACCCAGGATTCGCTTCCCGCCGGGCCCGGCTGGCCGGGAGCGACGAACGAGACGAGGACAATCTTTCCCCCCAGGTCCTGGACGTGGCGGAGGATCTCCCCGAACTCGGCCCGCCGGGCGGGGTCGGCGGTGAAGCTGGCGAGCCACACCTTGCCCTTGAGCTGCTCGGAGCCGAACGGGCCTCCGTCGGGAAGCTCCAGCTGCCACTGCCCCACCGACGGCCCGGGAGGCGGCGCCCGCAGGGTGCGCCGCTGCAGGAAGGGCAGCGCGGTGATCACGATCACCCCGAAGATGAACGCCAACACGAACGGGTTTCGCCACAGCGGCACCTTCGGCGCAGGACCCTCGGGCGCCGGCTCGTTCACTGCGGCGGCGGCGGCTGAGGCGGCGGGGCCAGCGCCTCGCGCTCGGCCCGGCGGACCCGGAAGGCGATGAAGCCAATCACCCCGCCCATCATCAACAGCGGCAGCAGCGACATCACCGCCGTCATCGCCTGGTAGGTGCCCTTGGTGTCAGTGGCCGCGCCGCAGGTCGGGCAGGCGAGCGCGATCGACCCGCTCAGCAGCACCGCGAGGACGGCGAGCGCGCGCATCAGAAGTACACCCGCACGTAGATCACCGGCCACATCCCGACCACGAAGTACCAGAACGCCTGGGTGGTGTAGAAGACGCTCGGCTTCAGCGTGCCGGCGCGCAGCTTGATCAGCGCCCAGGCGAGCAGGCCGAGCGCGGCCAGCGCGTGGGCGCCGTGAACGCCGATGATCAAATAGAAGAACGAGCCGAGGGTGCTGGAGGTCATCGTCAACCCCTGGCCGAGCAGGCGGACCCACTCCCACCCCTGCAGCCCGACGAAGGTGAGCCCGAGGGCGAGGCAGATCGCCAGCGCCAGCACCCCGCCCTTCGACCCTTCGGCTCCGCTCGGGGCAGGCTTCTGGTAGGCGCGGTGGGCGAACCAGAGCGCGAGCCCGCTGAGGATCAGCACGGCGGTGTTGAGTCCGGTGGCGGTGGCGGGCAGCAGCGGCTGGCCGGGCGGCGGCCACGACATCGGCAGGTTCGACGCGCGGACGATGGTGAACGCGCTCAGCATCCCGGCGAAGAACATCACCTCGGCGGTGATGAAGATCAGCATCCCCATCACTCCGTTGGGGAGGATCGGCACCCGCCGAAGCGACCGCGGGGGCTCTGAGGGAATCGTTCCGTCCATCGCGCGTCTCGTGGCTAGTGCTTGGCGGGCTCGGCGGGGGCCGGGGCAGTGGGCGCGGGAGGCACCGGTGCGGCGTGATCGCCCGCGGGCGCCTTCTCGTCATGGTGCGCTCCCGGGTGGAGCAGCATCCCGCGCTTGACCGACTCTTTGGCCGCGGTGTTCTCCCACCGGGTGCCCTCGTGCTTCATCACGTCCGGCGAGATCGCCGCGATCATCAGCGCCATGATCGCCAGCATCGTTCCCAGCATGTAGGGGACGATCTTCTTCTCGTGGTTCAGGTGCATGAACCTCGTCGCGACCAGGTACGCCTTCACCACCGCGACCCCGAAGGCGGTGACCATCGTCACCACCCGGATCTCCAGCATCGGGCCCAGCACGCTGACCACCAGCAGCACGCAGAGGATCGCCCAGATCTTCACGTAGTTGGTGGGGGGATGGCTGGCGTGCGGCGCGCTGCCCGGCGACTGCTCGGCGTGTGCGTGATCAGACATGGGTCAGCCTCACTTCGCGATGTAGAGAAGCGGGAAGAGGAAAATCCAGACGAGGTCGACGAAGTGCCAGTAGATGCCGATGTTCTCGACCCGCTGGAGCTCCTTGTTCTTCTTCGCGTCGGCGGCGACGAACAGCATGATCACCATCCCCGCGATCACGTGCAGCCCGTGCAGCCCGGCGGCGGTGTAATAGAACGACCAGAAGGTGTTCGAGGTGATCGTCATCCCGTGCTGGATCTCGGTGGTCCACTCGATCGACTTGACGATCAGGAAGACCAGCCCGCCCAGACAGGTGAGGTAGAGGAAGTTGGCGGCCTTCTTCCCGTCGCCCTTCTCCGCCGCCTGGTGGCCGAGCACCGCCGCGAGGCTGGAGGTCAGCAGCACGAAGGTGTTGAACGCTCCGGCCCAGGTGTTGGTGTTCGCCGCCTGGTTGGCCCAGTCGGGGTGACCGAGCCGGTGCATCACGTAGCCGCCGAGCAGCCCGCCGAAGATCACGATCTCGGAGGCAATCACCCACCAGACCGCCAGCCGGCCCGTGGGGACTCCGGTCGCGCTGCGGGTCGTGGCGATGGGTCGAATCATGGCTTCACCTGCGTCGCGCGGTTCATGACTTAGTTGGGGAGGTGCTGCGGCCAGTGGTCGTCTTCCCGGCCCTCTACGCTGTACTCGTACGGGCCGCGGTAGACGGTGGGCAGCACGGGGAAGTTGCCGTGCGGAGGAGGCGAGGCGGCGTGCCACTCGAGGGTGTTCGCCCGCCACGGGTTGGGGCCGACCTTCGGGCCCCGGAACATCGAGTAGAAGTAGTTGACGAGGAAGATCACCTGGAAGGACAGCATCACCACCAGCGAGAGGGTGGCGAGGATGCGCAGGTCCTGCATCCCGGACTTCATCAGGTCGGGGAAGTGGGTGTAGTCGAAGATCCGGCGGTGATCGCCCCGGGCCCCGGTGATGAACAGCGGGATGAAGATGAAGTTGAAGCTGACGATCGTGCCCCAGAAGTGGACCTTCCCCCACGTCTCGTTCATCGACCGGCCGAACATCTTCGGGAACCAGTAGGTGACCGCGGCGAAGACCGAGACGATCGCGATCGGCACGAACGTGTAGTGGAAGTGCGCGAGCACGAAGTAGGTGTCGTGGAAGTAGATGTCCGACGCCGAGGCGCCGAGGAAGATCCCGGTCACGCCGCCGAGGAGGAACTCGGAGATGAACGCCAGCGCCCACAGCATCGGGACCGCCAGCCGGATCGAGCCACCGTACAGGGTGGCGATGTAGACGAACATCATCTCGGCGACCGGAATCGAGATCAGCAGCGTGGTGACGCCGAAGATGTTCGCCATCCGCGGGTCGATGCCGGCGATGAACTGGTGGTGGGCCCAGACGAAGAAGCTGAGCACCCCGGTGCCAATCGCGGTGTAGAGCACCGTCTTGTAGGCGAAGAGCTTCTTGCGCGAGAAGACGGTCATCACCTCGGCGACGATGCCGAAGGCGGGCAGCATCACCACGTAGACCTCGGGGTGGCCGAAGAACCAGAACAGGTGCTGCCAGAGGATCGGATCTCCGCCGCGCACCGGGTCGTAGAAGCCGGTGCCGATGGTTTGATCGAACAGCAGCATCACCGCGCCGGCGACCAGCGGGCCCACCGAGGCCATGAAGAGGATGCTGGCGATGACGATCATCCAGACCAGGATCGGCACGTCGAACATCTTCATCCCCGGCGCGCGCGAGTTCATCATCGTGGTGACGAAGTTGATCCCGCCCAGCAGGAACGCGACGAACTCGATCGCCACCGCCACCAGCCACAGCGGGGCGCCCTTGGGAGTGAGGTTGTATTCGGCGCGCGCCGACAGCGGCGGATACGAGGTCCACGCCCCGCCGAAGGCGCCGCCCTCGACGAAGAACGAGAAGATCAGGATCACCGCGCTGAGCAGAAACAGCTGGTACGAGAGCCGGTTCAGCCGCGGGAACACCATGTCGTCGCAGCCGATCATCAGCGGGATGAGGTAGTTGCCGAGCGCGGCGATCAGCACCGGCATCGCGACCCAGAAGATCATCACCGAGCCGTGGGTGGTGACCAACCCGTTGTAGTCCTGCGCGGTCACCCGGCCCCAGCCCGGCACGCTCAAGCCCGGGAAGGCCTGCTGCATCCGGAACACGTAGACGGTGAAGCCGCCGATCAGCGCCATCGCCATTCCGGTGAACAGGTACTGGAAGCCGATGATCTTGTGGTCGGTGCTGAAGAGGTACTTCTTGATGAAGCCCTCTTCCGGATGGTGCGGGTGATCGCCGTGAGGCGCGTGCGCGTCGGGCGCGTGGGTGTCGGCTGCTGGACCGCTCATGGAGTCACTCCGCTGGGGGCGGCGGCGACCGGGGCGTGGGTCTTGACCCACTCCGCGTGCGCGTCCGGCTTCGAGATGATGATGCGGGCCGCCATGATCCCGTGGCCGATGCCACAGATCTCGGCGCACTGGATGTCGTAGCCGCCGGTGAGGATCGGCTTGAACCAGCCCTTGATCGTGCGGCCCGGGACGGCGTCCTGCTTGAGGCGGAAGACCGGCACCGAGAAGCTGTGGAGCACGTCCCGGCTCTGCAGCTCGAAGTGGTAGGTCTTGCCCTTCTCCACGTGGAGCTCGTCGATCAGCTTGATGTCGTCGGGGGTGTCGAGCTTCCCGTCGTTGCCGGGGTGCACGAAGGTCCACGCCCA
>JAGSPQ010000082.1 GCA_018262385.1 Myxococcaceae bacterium
CCCACCACCACCCGAGACATCAACCTCGACGCGATGGCGGACGTCGGAACCGTACGGATTCTCGTTCGGGGCGTGAGCGCGAAGGCGGCCCCCTTCGTCGCGGGACTGATCTCCGGCGCTGACACCGGCGCCAACAAGATCGCGATCATCGCAAGGTGCACGCTCCAGAGGATCAGCTACCAGGACCGCTGGATGAACATGCGCCCAGGCCAGGAGCTGACCTTCGTGGCCGAGCTTCGCGGCGGCGCGTTCGAGATCGTCGCGGACCCGCTGGGAAAGCAACCCCGCCAGTGGGTCGCCGGCTGCGTCAACGCGTACATCGCAGACCTCCCGGTCGAGCCGACCCCGGACGGGAAGCCGCTGCGGATCTCGGTCATCGTCCGCCGCTGACCGGACGAGCCGCGCGCCCTACGGCTTGCACGCCGGCTGCGGCCCGCCGCTGTCCCTGCTCCGCCACCCCCACCCCCACCCCCACCCCCGCCACCCCTGACACGACGAGCCGACTCCCCTGGCCCCTCGCCGCGGACCCCCCCGGCACGGGAGCACGGGTTGCCTGGAGCACGGGGTCACGGGGTGCTCCGGGGGTCGGCACGGCGGGGGAGGGGAGGGGACGGCGGTCGGGGCTCAGGGCGGCCTGGCGAGGAACCCTTTGAGCTCGAGCTCCCGGCCGCGCTCGATCCGGACCACGTGCCGCCGGACTTTCCCACCCTCGTACTCGAGCAGCACCACGTGCTCGCCCACCGGCAACACCAGCTTCAGTGGAGTGCCCCCGCGCGACGCCCCATCGACCGTCACCTTCGCCCAGGGCGACGCCTTCACGAACAGCGTCCCCTTCCCTTCGCGCACCACCGCCGGCCGCATCCCGGCATCGACCGTTCCTGCGTCGACCGTCTCCGCCTCGACCCCGCCCGCATCGAACGCCGCGGGCGGCTCTTCGCTCGCGCCCGCATCCAGCTCGACCCCCGGCGGGCTGCGGCGCTCGGGCGCTTTCGGGCGCGGCCCGCCGATTCCACTGACCAGATAGCCGCCGCTGCCCACCCCGACGCCCAGCGCGGCGGCGATCAGAATCGGCCACCTGCGTCGAGGAACAACCACCTTCCGCCGGGCGGTGTGGGTCGGCAGTGGCCCCGCCTCGATCGCCTGCATCACCAGGGTCCGCCGCTGGTCCTCTCCGGTGGGGAAGCACTGCCGCATCAGCTCAGCGACCGCGGTCCGGCCTTCTCCCGGCTCGGCGGCCAGCTCGGCCTCGAGCAGCGCGAGCAGTTGCTCCAGATTCGCCGGGCGGTCTCGCGGATCCTTCGCCAGCGCCCGATCGATCCACCCGTCGATCGCCGGCGGCAGCTCGACCAGCGACGTCGCCCGCACCGGCACCGAGTGCAGCACCGCGCGCAGCAGCTCGGCCTCGGTCTTCCCCGGAAACGCCGACGTCCCGGTGAGCAACCGGAACAGCGTCGCGCCGAACGCGAAGACGTCACTGCGGGTGTCGGCCTCCTGCCCATCGAACAGCTCGGGCGCCATGAACCCGTACTTCCCCCGCGCGGTGTCGGTGCCGGTGAGCGTGGTCCCTCCGACGACCTTCGCGATCCCGAAGTCGGTCACCTTCGCCAGCCCCTCGTACCCGACGAGCAGGTTGTCGGGCGAGACGTCGCGGTGAACGATGTGATCGACGTTCACCGTCTCGTCGCGAAAGGAGTGCGCGAAGCTCAGCCCCCGCGCGGCGTCGCGGGCGAGCGACAGCGCGACCTTCACCGGCAGCACCAGCCCGCGCCGGTGCGCCTGCTCCTCGAGCTCCTTCGCCGAGCGGCCCTCGACGAACTCCAGCGCGAGAAACGGCCCCTCGGCGTCCACCCCATACCGCCGCAACGCCACGATGTGCGGGTGCCGCAGCAGCGAGGTGATTCGCGCCTCGCGCTCGAATTGCTTCAGGTGCTCGGGATGATCCGACATCTCGGCGCGGATCCGCTTGAGCGCCACCAGCTCGCTCGCCCCATCGAGCGTCATCCGCGCCAGCCACACCTCTCCCATCCCGCCCGAGCCCAGCTTCAACCGCAGCTCGAACCTCGGCTGACCGGTCATCTACAAGCCCAGCCGGCGGATCAACGCGTGCAGCTGAACGCGGTTGATGCCCGACTGCCGCGCCGCCTCGGACACGTTGCCCTTCGCCAGCTCGAGCAGCCCCTTGACGTACGCGCGCTCGAACGACTCGATCAGCCTTTCCTTCTGAACCCGAAACGGCGTTTCGGCATCGATCGCCGGCAGCTGCTGCTTCGAAGGCGCGACCGGGTCCATCATCCCCAGGGCCGCCCGCTCGACCGCGCTGCGCAGCTCGCGCACGTTGCCGGGGTACTCGGCGTCGTACAGCCGCTGCAACACCCCGGGCGCCAGCCGCACCCGCTTGCCGGGCAGCTCGTCGAGGAAGTGCGCCACCAGCGCGGGGATGTCCTCCCCCCGCTCGCGCAGCGCAGGCAACCGCAGCTGCACCGCCGCCAATCGGAAGAAGAGATCTGCCCGGAAGGTGCCGCGATTCACCGCCCGCTCGAGATCGCGGTGGGTGGCCGAGATCACCCGCACGTCGATCGGCACCGCCTCGGTACCGCCGACCCGCTGAACGGCTCTGCGCTCGAGCACCCCGAGCAGCTTCGGCTGCAGCTCGAGTGGCAGCTCGCCCACCTCGTCGAGGAACAGCGTGCCCCGGTGCGCGCGCTCGAAGGCCCCGAGCACCCGGCGGTGCGCTCCGGTGAAGGCTCCCTCTTCGTGTCCGAACAGCTCGGCCTCGGCGAGGTTTGCCACCAGCCGCCCGCAGTCGACGACCACCAGCGGCCCGTCGCGGCGCGGCCCTTCGGACACCAGCGCCTCGGCGGCGAGCTCCTTGCCGGTGCCGGTCTCGCCGTTCAGCAGCACCGGCGCCTCGGCCTGCGCCGCCCGCTTCAGCTGCCCGTACAGCTCGCGCATCGGCAGGCAGCTGCCCTTGAGCTTCGCGAACCCCTTCGACTCCTCGAGCGGGGTCTCTTCCGCGTCTTCCTCGAGCAGCTTGAACCGCAGCACGCTGTTGCCGAGCACCAGATCGTCCTTCGCCTCGAGCCACGCCTCGCTCACCCGGTGCCCGCCCAGCTGCACTCCGTTCTTCGCGCCCAGATCCCGCACCCGGAACCCGGTGGAGTCCGCCAACAGCTCGCAGTGCACCGCGCTCACCGTCGGATCCGCGAGCTTGAAGTGCGCGCCCTGGCCGGTGCCGATCAACAGCCGCCGCAGACAGACCCGCTGGTGCTTGCCCTTGTCCGGGCCCTTCACCACCCGCAGCGCGTAGACCGGAACCGCCAGCGCCCGCGCCAGGCCACTCGAGTCGAGCAGTACCGAGACAGAGCGGGTGCTTGCCATCCAGCGCCGACCTTACCCCCAGAAATCACCCGGGTTGATTTCGCGGTGTACGCTCCGGCCCCGATGCGTCGCCGCGCTGGCCTGCTGTTGATCCTCGCCGGCTGCGCCGTCCCTCCGCTCACGATCGAAGGCCGGCAGTGCGCCACCGACGATCCCTGCCCCGAGCCCTACCGGTGCGTCGCGCTCGAGAGCGGCGGGAGCCTGTGCACCACCGGCTGCCCGGAGCAGTCTTCGTGCGCGCCCACCGAGGGGCGCTCGTGCTCCAGCGCCAGCCCGTGCCCGCCGTCGCACCGCTGCGTGCGGCTCGGCCCCACCGCCAGCGCCTGCTCCAGCGCCTGTCCCGCCAACGTCCCCTTCGAGCCGCTGGAGCTCAACTGCACCGACGCGCTCGACAACGACTGCGACGGCCGGGTCGGCAGCTCTCGCGACGTCGTCTTGATCGAGGCTCCGGCCGAGCAGCCCTCGTGGGCCTGGGTGAGCGATGGGGGCTACGCCGCGGTCTACGTGCGCCCGCAGGGCACCCACCCGCGGCTTCACTTCCAGCGCTTCGACCCGGCGCTCGTTCCGGCGGGCGGGTCGGTGGCGGTCTCCGAGTCGACCTCGGCCGCGTCCGAGCCCCTCTTGATTCCACTTCCCGGTCAGACCTTCGGGGTGCTCTGGCTCGACAAGGGCGCCCCCGACGCGGGCGCGCTCACCCGGGTGATGTTCGCCCGGGTCGACGCCGCCGGCAGCACCGTCTTGTCCCCCCGGGTGCTCGGCGCCTCGAGCGCGATCCGCGGGCGGCCGCGGGGCGCCTGGTCCAACCCCGTCGGCGCGCTGCTGGTGCTGTGGATCGAAGAGCCCGCCCGCGCCGCCTTCTCGGTGAGCCTGCTGCCCGACGGGACGATCCTCCGGCCGCGGGCGGCGTTCCCCCGCGCCACCGGAGCGCTCACCGGCCTCACCCAGCTCGACCTCACCGACCGGGTCGCCACCAACTACGACGCCGGCTTCGCCGCGGGCTGGATGGAGCAGGGCGACTCGGCCTCCCCGTGGTTCCTCTTCGTCGATCGCGACGCGGATCCGCTGGTGCGGGTCTCGATGGGCGGCTCGGGGCAGCGCTCCAACCTGCGCGCCGGAAACAGCCTGGTGAAGAACTTCGAGCGGACCTTCTTCGTCTGGAGCGAGTCCACCGCCGGCCAGAGCACGCTGACCGGCCGGAGCACCTCGGCCGGCGCCAACCTCTTCACCCTCGCGGGCTCGCTGGCGGTCGCCAACGTCTACCAGGACCTCGAGCTGGCGATTTCCTCCGACAGCACCGTCTTCAACTACCTCGACGTCGCAGCGATCACCGCCGACGGCGCGGCGCGGATCATCGTCTCGAAGCTCTTCCCCGGAAACAACGAGCCGTCGAACAGCCGGGTCCAGGCGCAGTTCAAGGCCGACGCCCGCGCGCCGGTGATCGCGATCGGCGGCGGCCGCCACGCCTTCGCCTACCAGGTCGACGCCGGGCCCAGCGGGCTTCAAATCCGCGCTCAGCTCCACTGCAACCCGCAATGATCGCTCTGCTCACCACCCTGCTGGTCGTCGGCGCCAACCCGCACCTGCCGGTCGCGCGATCTCAGCTGAGCAACCTCGAGGAGAAGGCGGCGCTGAAGACGCTCGACAAGGCGATCGCCTGGCCCGACACCACCCCCGAAGAGCTGGCGCAGATCTGGCTCTGCATCGGGCTGGCGCACGCCGGGCTGATTCACGAGAAAGAGGCGCGCGCGGCCTTTCGCACCGCGCTGGTGATCGATCCGAACCTCGCGCTGCCCCAGGGGCTCAACCCCACCTGGCTGGAGTGGTGGCGCGAGGCGAAGGTCGAGCGGCCGCCGGTTCCCGAGGTGAAGGTCGCCGCGCCAATCGAGGTGACTGCGCCTCCTGCGCCGGCGCCCGCTCCGCTTCCCCCCGGCAGACCCGCCTGGCGCACCGGCCTGGGGCTCGGCCTGGCGGTGGCGGCGGTGGTCGCGATCGCCGCCGGCGGGCTGGTCGGGGTCCAGGCCCGCGCGCTCTCGCAGAAGGCCGCCACTGAGCCCCGCATCGGCCCCGCCCAGTCGCTGCAGCGCGACGCCGAGGCGCGGGCGACCACCGCCAACGTGCTCTACGGAACCGGCGGCGGGCTGCTGGCCGGCGGCGGCCTCGTCTTCTTCTGGCCCTGACCAGACACCTCCCCCGCCTCCAATAAAAGTGGGGCAGATCGCAGCCGCGGTAGGTACAAGCCGCAGCATGAGCCTGCCTCCCGAAGTCATCGCCCAGCACGGCCTGAAGCCCGACGAGTACGAGAAGATCGTCCACCACCTCGGCCGTCACCCGAACCTGCTCGAGCTGGGGATCTTCTCCGTGCTCTGGAGCGAGCACTGCTCCTACAAGTCCTCCCGCAAGCACCTCAAGCAGTTCCCCACCACCGGCCCGCGCGTCCTCGTCGGCCCGGGCGAGAACGCCGGAGTAGTCGACATCGGCGACGGCGACGCGGTGGCCTTCAAGATGGAGTCGCACAACCACCCCAGCTACATCGAGCCGTACCAGGGGGCGGCCACCGGAGTGGGCGGGATCCTCCGCGACGTCTTCACGATGGGCGCCCGGCCGATCGCGCTGCTCAACTCGCTGCGCTTCGGCAAGCCGTCCCACCCGAAGACCCGCTGGCTGGTCGAGGGGGTGGTGGCGGGCATCGCCGGCTACGGCAACTGCATCGGCGTCCCCACCGTCGGCGGCGAGGTCGCCTTCGACGAGAGCTACGACGGCAACTGCCTGGTCAACGCCTTCACCGTCGGGGTGCTGCGGGCGGACAAGATCTTCAAGGGCACCGCCGCCGGGGTGGGCAACCCGATCCTCTACGTCGGCAGCAAGACCGGCCGCGACGGGATCCACGGCGCGACGATGGCCTCGGCCGAGTTCGACGAGAACTCCGACGAGAAGCGCCCGACGGTGCAGGTCGGCGACCCGTTCACCGAGAAGCTGCTGCTCGAGGCGTGCCTCGAGCTGTTCGAGACCGACGCGGTGGTCGGGATCCAGGACATGGGCGCCGCCGGGCTCACCAGCTCGTCGATCGAGATGGCCGGCCGCGCGGGCAGCGGGATCGAGCTCGACGTCGCGAAGGTGCCGCGGCGCGAGACGAACATGACCCCGTACGAGGTGATGCTCAGCGAGTCCCAGGAACGGATGGTGCTGGTGGCGAAGGTCGGCCGCGAGCAGGAAGTGCTGGCGATCTTCCACAAGTGGGATCTCGACGCCGCGGTGATCGGCCGGGTGACCGACACCGGCCACGTGGTGATCCTCGACGGCGGCCAGATCGTCGCCGACCTGCCGGTCAAGCCGCTCACCGACGGAGCGCCGATCTACGACCGCCCGGTCAAGCGCCCCGACTGGCTCGACGCCGCGCAGGCCTTCGATCCGCTCACCGTCAAGGCGCCCGAGCACCTCGGCTTCGCGCTCACCGAGCTGCTCGCCCGCCCGACCATCGCCAGCAAGGAGTGGGTCTACCGCCAGTACGATCACCAGGTCCGGCTGGGCGGAGTGGTGCTCCCCGGCGCGGCCGACGCGGCGGTGGTCCGGGTCGAGCGCTCGAAGAAGGGGCTCGCGCTCAAGGCCGACTGCAACTCGCGGTTCGTCTACCTCGACCCCTACGAAGGGGCGCGGCTGGCGGTGGCCGAGTGCACCCGCAACGTCAGCTGCGTCGGCGGCGAGCCGCTGGGCCTCACCGACTGCCTCAACTTCGGCAACCCCGAGCGGCCCGAGAACATGTGGCAGTTCGCCGAGGCGGTGCGCGGGCTGGCCGACGCCTGCCGCCAGCTCGACGTCCCGGTGGTGAGCGGAAACGTCAGCCTCTACAACGAGACCGAAGGAAAGAGCATCTTCCCCACTCCGACCGTCGGGGTGGTGGGCCTGGTGCCGGACGCGACCAAGCGGATGGGGATGGGCTTCGTCGAGAGCGGCGATCTGATCGCGCTGCTCGGCGTCACCCGCGGCGAGCTCGGCGGCAGCGAGTGGCTCCATTCGCAAGGCAAGACCGCCGGGCGGCCGCCCCGGCTCGACGTCAAGGCCGAGCTGGCGCTGCAGCGGGTGCTGCGAACCGCCGCCCGTACAGGCCTGGTGCACAGCGCGCACGACTGCTCCGAAGGTGGGTTGGGGGTGGCGCTGGCCGAGAGCTGCGTCGCCGACGCCGCCCGGCCGCTGGGCGCGGTGCTCGGGGCCGGGCTGAACGGGGGCCTGGCGCCCCACGCCTGGCTGTTCGGAGAAGACGCCACCCGGGCGGTGATCTCGTTCGTTCCCGGCCAGCTCAAGGCGCTCGAGCAGCTGTGCGCCTCCGAGGCGGTGCCCTTCGCCTGCGTCGGCGCGGTCGGCGGCGACAGCCTCGAGATCCACGGGCTGCTCAAGGTCCCGGTCGCCGAGCTGTCGAAGGCCTGGCGCGAGGGCTTCACCCGCGCGCTTCAGCTGGACTGAACGGGGTCCAGCCGCCAGGGCCCCTCGTAGGTGGGGTGCTCCACCAGCCGCTTCACCTCGGCGACGAAGCGCGACCGTGCCCACGGCTCGGCGCCGAACCGCGCCAGGTGCTCGGTTTCCTGTTGGCAGTCGATCAGCTCGATTCCATGGGCGATCAGGTGCTGCACCAGAGTGACGAACGCCACCTTCGACGCGTCGGGCGCCCTGGCGAACATGCTCTCGCCGAAGAACATCTTCCCCACGCTCACCCCGTAGACCCCGCCCTGCAGCGCCCCGTCGGCCCACGCCTCGGCGCTGTGCGCCAGCCCCAGCTGGTGGAGCTTCACGTACGCCGCGCGCATCTCGCGGGTGATCCAGGTGCCGCGCTGGCCGGGCCGGCGGGTCTTCCCGCACGCGTCGATCACCTGCTCGAACGCAGTGTCGAGGCGGATCTCGTATTCCCCGCGGCGCAGCTGCTTCTGCAGGCTCTTCGGCACGTGCAGCTTCGAGGGCACCAGCACGAACCGCGGGTCGGGCGAGTGCCACAGAATCGGCAGCCCCTCGCTGTACCAGGGGAAGATCCCGCGGCGGTAGGCCTCGATCAGCCGGCGGGGGGTGAGGTCTCCTCCCACCGCGAGGATCCCATCGGAGGCGGTCTGCGAGACGTCCGGCCAGACGGTCGGATCCGCACCCAGCAGCACGTACGGCGGCCATCTCACCGGCAACGAGGCTACTTCGTCGCCGGCAGGTTGATCACGCCCTTGAACTCGAACGGCTCGGAGAACAGCTCGGCCGCCATCTCGCCCTTGATCACGTAGGGCAGGGTGCGCGCCTTGATCAGCTTCTTGATGTCCGGGTGGGTCTCGACGGTCATCTTCGCCTCGATGTCGAACACCCCGGTCGAAGACGGGCTCACTTTCTCGCCCTTGCCGATCTCAC
>JAGSPQ010000766.1 GCA_018262385.1 Myxococcaceae bacterium
CTCCCGTTGCTGGTGTTGGCCGGTCTCGCCGTCGGGGCGGGGTGCACCTGCGCCGACACCGCCGCCCAGCAGCGGTTCGCCTGCACCACCGGCGCCGACTGCGCCGACGGCTACTCCTGTGACCCGACCGGCGAGTGCGTCGCCTCCGACGGCGGTCCGGGCGGCGGTCCGGGCGGCGGCGGCGGCGGCGCGGCGGGAGGCGCGGGCGGCGGCGGGATGGGCGGGGGCGGTGGGGGCGGAACGGTCGACGCCGGCGGCCTGCAGCTGGTGATCACCTCGGTGCCGCAGACGGTCTCGGTCGGCTCCTGCTCGGCCCCGATCACCTTCGAGGTCCGCGAGGGGCCGACGCCGCTCGGGGTGCCGGTCTCGACCCCGGTGTCGATCTCCGCGGCGCCCTCTGGAGTGCTGGGCCTCTTCGCCGGCCCCGGCTGCACCGACGCCGGGCGGCTGGTGCTGGAGCCCGACGCGGGCAGCGGCAGCTTCTCGTTCTTCGCCGGCGACGGCGGCGGCTTCCTCCTCTCGCTCTCCGCTCCCGGGCTGGCCGGAGCCAGCCAGCAGGCGACCACCACCTATCCGCCCACCGCCAGCCTGGTGTTCGTCACCCCCACCCAGACGGTGCGCGCCGGCGACTGCTCGGCCGCGCTGACCCTCGAGCTGCGGGACTCCAGCAACGCTCCGGCGAAGGCGAACGCGCCGCTGGCGGTGGGCTTGAGCGCCACCCCGGCGGCCCCGGGGATGCTGTTCTTCTCCGACCCGGCCTGCCTGCTGGCGATCAGCCAGTCGACGGTGCCGTTCGGCGCCTCGCGGACCACCTTCTACGCCGCGCGCGACACCGGCGCGGCCTACCTGCTCAACGCGACCGCCGGCACCCTGAGCGCGACCCAGAGCCACGTGGTGCTGCCGGTGGTGCGCACCGGGACCTGCCTGATCTCGGGCGGCGATGGCGGCACCACCTGCCTGGTGACGCCGCCGGTGCTGACCCTCTCCGACTCGTTTCTCGTCTACCAGGTGGCCACTGCGACCGACATCGCCGGCGCCGCCGCGGTGCGGTGCGAGCTCGACGGACTGGCGAACATCAGCTGCCAGCGCGGGCGCACCGCGCCGCCCCACTCGGCAGCTCGTTCGTGCTCACCGCCCACCAGAACGACGGGCAGACGATCGACGACAGCGACTTCAACGTCGGCCGGCTCAACGACGCCGGCACCGCGGTCGACTTCGAGTTCGGCAGCAGCTGCAGCGGGACCCAGTCGATGCTCGCCCAGGTGGTGACGCTGCCGGGCATCGTGGTCAAGCGGGGCACCACCAGCCTCGCCGCCGGCGCCGCGGTGCGCAGCCTCAACGATCCGCCGCCACCGGTTGCCGGGGTGCTGCTGGCGCAGTGGATGCTGGCGATCACCGGCCCGGGGGTGTGCGACCGCACGCTGCGGCCCGAGCTGATCGGAAACGCGGTCAGCTTCTCCCGGGGCAACGGCAGCACCAATGCGTTCTGCACCGCCTCCTCGTTGTCCACCGTGTTCCTCGAGAAGGTCGACTTCCGCAGCACCGCGCTGGTGCAGCAGGTGCAGCTGACGATGGGCACCGGCACCGCGATGACCAGCGCCACCCTCACCCCGGTCGATCGCACCCGGACCCTGGTCTTCACCGGCGCTCAGGGCTCGACCGGGCAGAGCCTGGGCGAAGGCACCCACCTGGGCACCACCAACACCACCGACCTGTTCGGCGAGATCTCGGTCAGCCTCGGGCTGGGCGGCACCGCCTTCCAGTCGACCCAGCTGGAGGCCCGGCGCAGCTCGAGCCTGGGCGCGAGCCGGTGGACCGCCTTTGTGGTCGAGCTGATCCCCTGATCAGCCGCCGCTAGAAGCGATCGGGCTCTTCGGGAATCGGCAGCTGCGGGGGCGAGACGTTCGCCATCTGGGTGGGCGGGATCACCGGCAGGATCGCGATGAAGCGGCTGCCCTTGTTCAGCTCGCTGGTGACGCGCACCAGCCCGCCGTGGCCTTCGACGAAGCTCTTCACGATCGCCAGCCCGAGGCCCGCGCCGCCGTACTCGCGGGTGCTGCTCGAGTCGACCTGGTAGAAGCTCTGGAAGATCCGATCGAACTGATCCTTCGGGATTCCGACCCCGGAGTCCTCGACGATGATCCGGTAGCCATCGCCGCTCAGCTCGGCCTGGTGCTCCACCGAGGTGAGCGTCGCGGAGACCTTGCCGCCCTTGGGGGTGAACTTCACCGCGTTGGCCAGCAGGTTGACCACCACCTGACGCAGCCGATCGCGATCAGCGACCACCCGATCGAGCTTCGGCGGCACCTTGGTCTCGAGCACCACGCCCTTCTTGGTCGCCTGCGGCTTGAGCGAAGAGATGCTGGAGCTGATCACCTCCTGCACGTCGATCGGCTCGAAGGTCAGCCGCACCTTCCCCGCTTCGATCTGCGAGATGTCGAGGATCGACGAGATCAGCTTCAGCAGCGTCTCGCCCTTGTCCATGATGGTCCGGACGTAGTCGACCTGCTCCTGGTTCATCGGGCCGGCGAGGCCTTCGGCGAGCATCTCGCTGTAGCCGATGATGCTGGTCAGCGGAGTGCGCAGCTCGTGGCTGACGGTGGCGAGGAAGCTCGACTTGAGCCGGTCGAGCTCCTTGAGCCGCGAGTTCATCTCGGACAGCCGGGTGTTGCGCGCCTCGAGCTCCTTGTTCTGCGCCAGGGTGGCCTCGATGTGCAGCTGCGAGGTCAGGTACATCTTCTGCCCGGCCAGCAGCAGCGTCTCGAACACCTGGAAGAAGTGGCTCATCACCCGGGCGACGGTGCTCTCGGGCGCGCGCCGCACCTTCTCCACCAGCGCCTGGGCGGTGCCGACCTCGAAGCCGGCGATGTCGGTCAGGGTGTCGGGGAAGCCCTTCATCTCTTCGGGAAGAAACGGCCCGAAGATGATCCGCCCCAGCGTGTCGCCCTCGAAGGAGATCGGCAGCAGCAGGTAGCGCAGCCCGGTGAAGCACGGCGCGGTGACCAGCCCGCTCGGAGCGCGCTCCCCGTCGAGCACCGGCAGCCGCGCGCCGTGGCTCTGGGCCATCGGCCCGTCTTTCACCCGCTGGACCCACTTGGTGCAGCGCTGGCGGCCGTCGGGGAAGCTGAAGACGTAGCCGCAGAAGTCGCCGTTGCCGATCTTGATGTCGGCCAGCTTCGCGCCGCGCTCGTCGAACACCTTGATCCCGATCCGGTAGAGCTCGACGAAGCCCCGCACCACTTCCTGGAAGCTGGACACATCCAGCATCTCGGAGAGGCTGAGCCGGCGCTGCAGCACCGATTCGCGCGGCTGAGTGCTCACGGTCAGGCCTTCTCCACTTTGCGCGGAGGGAACTCCTTCTCAAGCTCCGTGCCGGTGGTGTCGATGTTGGCGAACACCTGGGTGAGGAACTCTTTCTCCGACAGGCCGATGTTCTTCTGCAGCGCCGCGCGCGCATCCAGCGACCGCCAGGCCTGCTGCAGCACCGCGTGCAGGGTCTCGAGCACTCCTTCACCGCGGATCGCCACCGCGCCGATCACCGCCTCGCGGCCCTTCTTCCTGGTGTCTTCGATCTCCTCCTGCGTCTTGCTGTCGGGAAGATCGCGCTTGTTGAACTGGATCACCACCGGCACCTGCGCCGGGTCGAGCGCGTTCTCCCGCATGTTCTCCTGCAGGTTCTTCCAGTAGGCGTTGTTGTCCTGGGCGGCGGCGCGGCGGCTGTCGGCGATGAAGGCGACCGCGTCGGCCCCCTGGAGCACCACCCGCCGGGTCGCGTTGTGGATCACCTGCCCCGGGACGGTGAAGAGCTTCACCTTCACCTTGAACCCGGCGGCGGTGCTGAAGAACACCGGCAGCAGATCGAAGAACAGCGTTCGATCGTCATGGGTTTCCACCGTCAACAGCCGGCCCCGCACGTCGGTCAACGTGCGCTGGTGGATCATCTGGAGGTTCGTGGTCTTCCCCGAGAGACCCGGACCGTAATAGACGATCTTCACCGTCAGTTCGCGCTGCGCGTGGTTCAGTTGCACAACACTGGAATTTGCACCCGTGGCGGTAGCGCGGAAAGAACGAACTTCGGAATCGTGTCGGGTGCATGGAAAGGTGGGCGGGCGAAAAGAGGGGATAAGGAACCCGTGTGGGGTTGGTCATTAACGGTTAGACTCGAACTGCAACCGTTTAAAGGCCGCCGCCACACACCTCAGAGGAGGTTGCATGACGACGACGAACCAGGTGGACACGAGTAAGCAGGCGCTTCCCCCGCTCGACGCTACGAAGCTCCCGAATG
>JAGSPQ010000767.1 GCA_018262385.1 Myxococcaceae bacterium
GTTCATCGCCATGAAGAACGACCGCAGCGTCGTCCCCGGCGCCGGGACGCTGCTCCAGCGCCGCACGTCCTTCGACATGAAGTGCTCCATCGCCACCGCGAAGGCCTCCACCGGCCAGGCGTCGTGCAATCCGGGCGGGGCGGCGTTGTGCTGGAACACGTGGGTCAGCTCGTGGGGGATGACGACCTTGCGCAGCGCGGGATCTTCGAGCCCGAGCCGCATCGACATGAACAGCGAGCCAAAGTTGCTGACCGCGAACGCATCCTCGGTGCTGGAGTCGCAGACGAAGACGTAGACCGGCACCAGGCCTCCGTTCGCCACCGCGTCGGGCAGGCCGCGCGGGTCGGCGAGCTGGTGGGTGGTGAGCAGGTACTCGAAGGCGGCGTCGAGGTAGTCCTTGAAGTGGGCTTGCGAGGCGAGGTCGCCGGTGTTGGCCACCGGAGACTCGAGCGCGGTCCGCATGCGGGCGAGCACCGCCTTCTCGGCGTCGGTGGCGTCGCCGATGGTCGGGTACATCGGGATGAAGCGCAGGTGCTTGGTGTCGATCACCTGATCGGCGGCAGCGCCCGAGTGGGCCGGGTCCCCCTTGTTGGGCATGAAGCGCGTCCAGCAGGTGCTGGCGCCTCCCGCCTCGAGGTTGTTGATCCGCAGAAACCCCGGCGTGCCGGGCCGGGCGAGCACGGCGTCCAGCATTGCCTGCTGCTCGGGGGTGTAGCTGGCGCGCCGGGCAATCGCGTGCCGGACGTGCGCCTGGCTCAGCCCGGTGGGGTCGGCGACGTCGCCCCGGTACTGGGCAGGGATCGCGCCGGGCAGCAGGTGACCGACGAAGGAGTAGAGCGCGTGCAGGTCCTCGCTCAGCTCCCCCCGGGCCCAGGCCTCGCCGAGCTTCGCGCTGGTGCTCGAGGTGAGCACCGCCAGCTCGTCGGCCGCCAGGTCCGGGCCCGCATCCACCACTCCCGCATCCTCCAGGCCGGCGTCCTCCGGGCCCGCGTCGGCCCCGGGCGGGGTCTTGCCACCACAGGCGAACATGACACTGCAGACACATCCAAAGAGGAGCGCGCGGGACATGGCCGCTGAGCTTACGCCGCAATCGGGGGCGCGTTCCCCGCGCAAAACAGACACCGCGGGGCTGAATCCGGATATCCACCGTCTTCGTGAAACCCTGGAAGACGCTGTTCCTCGCCCCCGGGCTCGAAGGGCAGCAACTGATGCTGCAGGAGCGCGACGGCGTCTTCGTCATCCGCTCCGGAGGCCGCGAGCTGATGTCGAGCGCGCGCTACCAGTCGGAGCAGCAGATGGCCGCGGTCGCGCTGAAGCGGGTGAAGGCGAAGAACCCGGTGGTGCTGATCGGCGGCCTGGGCCTGGGCTTCACGGTGCGGGCGACGCTGGACCTGCTGCCGCCCGAGGGCTCGGTGGTGGTGGCGGAGATCTCCCCCGACGTCGTCGACTGGAACCGGGGCCCGCTCGCCCCCCTCGCCGGGGCCCCGCTGCAGGACCCGCGGGTGAGGGTGGAGATCGCCGACGTCGCCAGGGTGGTGGCCGCGAGCAAGCAGCGCTTCGACGCGGTGCTGCTCGACGTCGACCTCGGGCCCAGCGCCCTGGCCGCGCGGGTGAACCAGAAGCTGTACGAGGACAAGGGCATCGCGTCGCTGCGCGCGGCGCTGCGGCCGGGCGGCGTGCTGGTGGTCTGGTCCGCGGGGCCCGACGCGCCGTTCTTGAGCCGGCTGGGACGCGCGGGCTTCGACGCCCAGGTGGAGCGGAGCGTGGCCCGGGTGGGCGGCTCGGCCTCGCACGTGCTGTTCATCGCGGCGCTGCCTACTTCGGGGCGCCGGCCTTCTTCCCGATGAAGCGCCGCACCGCCTCGACCAGGCCCGCGCGCGCCGCGTCGTAGTCTGCCGCCGCCGGTGGGTCGAACGGGAAGAACACCCAGCCGCAGTCTTCACACACCTCGTAGAACTCGCCGCTTCGCTGCTCGAGCCGCGCCAGGCCGACCCGGCAGGTGCTGCAGGTGCCGGTGGCCTCGTCGGGAGCCAGCCGGCCGCCCAGCGACGCCACCCCGGGCAGGTTCGAGTGCAGCAACACCGCGTTGAGCTGGGTTCCGTCGAGCCATTGGCCACATTCGGCGCAGACGTGGATGCGCTCGTCGCCGGGGCCGGCGAGTTCCGCCATTTCCGCGTCGCACTGGGGGCAGTTCATCTCCGGCCGCTTATCTCATCAGCGGCGCAGGAGCAGCACCTCGAAGGTCGCTCCGTGCCCCGGCGCGGACGAGGCCGCCCCCCCCCGCGGCGGGCGCGGGTCCGAGGCTCCGTCGTAGACGGAGGCATGGCATCCAGAAGCGCAGCTACATCCATCACCCGGGGGAGGTCGGCCAACGGCCGTGCCATACTCTGCCCTCCTCCGAGGTGATCCATGCCGGTTGGCTCTGCCGTTCGACCCTGGTTCACGCTGCTGCTCGGAGCGTTGCTGTGCGCCTGTCCCTCGAACGTCACCCGGCCCGAGGACGCCGGCACCGACGCCGGCGCGGCGGACGGCGGCGGCGACCGCTTCGCCCAGTCCTTCACCAGCCGGGAGGACTTCAAGACCGGCACCTACAACGGGGTGTCGGACGACGTGGCGGGAGACCTGTCGATGGCGATCGGCCAGTCGGCCTTCGCCACTCCGTACCTCTGGGTGCCGAACGCGACCGAGAACTCGCTGTCGATGATCGACACCAAGACGGCGGCGCTGGTCGGCAGCTACCCGCTGGCGAACCCGGCCGGCCAGCCTTGCTACAACCCCTCGCGCACCACCGTCGACTTCAACTTTGACTGCTGGGTCGGCTGCCGCGGCTTCTCGTCCTACCTCGAGAGCTACGGCGGGCAGCCGATCAACGAGGTGGACACCAAGGTGATGAAGGTCTCGTTCAAGGACGGCAAGGTCCTCAAGTCGATCAACGTCGGGCACGCGCCGCGCGCGCTGGCGCTCGACGCGAAGAACCACCTCTGGGTCGGCAACTCGGTCGACGACACGGTGTGGGAGCTCGATGGCGACACCGGCCAGTGCTACCGCGGCGACGGGCCCGGCTGCGGCAGCCCGTCGGTGAAGCTGGGCTGCGACTTCCCCTACGGCGCGGTGGTGGATCAGAAGCAGATGCTCTGGCTCGCCTGCCGCGGGTACGCCGGCCAGGACGGGCGGGTGGCGAAGGTGGACACCGCGACCGGCACGGTGGTCGGGCTCTATGGGCCGTTCGGCACCACGGTGCCGAGCGTGTTCGGCGCGGTGCGAAACTGCATTC